>CAZZZJ010000220.1:0-5947 GCA_964658355.1 Beijerinckiaceae bacterium | reverse complement strand
TGATCGACAAGCTCGACTTCCTGCTCGCGCTCTCGCGCGAGCAGCATTTCGGCCGCGCCGCCGAGACCTGCGGCGTGACCCAGCAGACCCTGTCGGCCGGGGTCAAGCAGCTCGAGAACCGCTTCGGGGTGCAGCTCGTGCGGCGCGGCTCGCGCTTCCAGGGGTTCACCCCGGAGGGCGAGCGCGTCCTCGAATGGGGGCGTCGCATCGTCGCCGACAGCCGCGCCATGCACGAGGATGTGGCGGGCCTGCGCCGCGGCCTCACCGGGCACCTGCGCATCGCCGCGATCCCGACGGCGCTGCCGATGGTGGCCAACCTCACGACGCCCTACCGCGAAAAGCATCCCGACGTGCGGCTGACCGTGGAATCGACCACCTCGGCCGACATCTTCTCGCTGATCGAGAACCTGGAGGCCGATGCCGGCCTGACCTACCTCGACAACGAGCCGCTCGGCCGCGTGATCTCCGTGCCGCTCTACCGCGAGCGCTACCGCCTGCTCATCGCGGAAGGGGGCGCCTTCGACGACCGCGCCTCGGTGACATGGGCCGAGATCGGCCGCCTGCCGCTCTGCCTGCTCACGCCGAACATGCAGAACCGGCGCATCATCGACCAGCAGATCCGCGACGCGGGCGGCGAGCCCTCGGCCTCGCTCGAATCGAACTCGATGATCGTGTTGATGACCCATGTCCGCACGCTCAAATGGGCGAGCGTGATGCCGGCCATCCTCGCCGACGCGCTCGGGCCGATGGTCGGCGTGCGCGCGGTTCCCATCGTTGCACCGGAGCTGGAGCACACGATCGGCCTCGTGGCGCCGCGGCGCGAGCCCTCCACCCCGATGATCACGGCGCTCGTCGCCATCGCCCGGACGCTGGCGAAGACGCTGGACGCGCCGGACCTGTGAACGGGTCGGCAGGACGGCGCGCACGAAAAAGGCCGCCCCGGTCGGGGGCGGCCTCGCGGTTCGATCCGGGATGCCGGACCGAAGCGGCCTACTTGATCTTGGATTCCTTGAAGTCGACGTGCTTGCGCACGACGGGATCGTACTTGCGCTGTGTCAGCTTCTCGGTCTGCGTGCGGGAGTTCTTCTTGGTGACGTAGAAGTAGCCCGTGTCGGCGGTGGAGACGAGTTTGATCTTGACGGTAACGGCCTTGGCCATGGCGGCGCTCCTGGTGCTTGCGGCATTCCGCATGCGCGAAACGCAAAAGGGCCGGGCGTGGCCGGCCGAATACCGGCGGGTGAATGCCTGATCGGGCCTTGTCCGTCAAGGCCGCGGCCCGCTTGGCGCCTCCGTGACCCGAGCCCTACAGCACCGTGCGTTCGCGCCGCCCGTGGCGCTCGACGTGGAACGGAATTTGGCGGTAGGGCGCGAAATCCGCCGCGACCTGCGCTTCCAGCTCGTCGAGGATCATGGCGGTGATGGTCGGCAGGTCGAGCTTGCGCGCGGCGGCGAAGGTGAACCAGGCGAGCTCGGTGAATTCCGACGCCTCCGACACCCGGCCGGGCTCCTCGGCGGCGATGGCGCGGCGCTCGACCGTGAAGAACCGGGTGTCGAAGCGGCGCACGCGCTTCGGCGGCGTGATCGCGCGGGCCACGAAGTGCAGGGCCTCGAGGTCCGGCAGCACGCCGTGCGTCGCGAACGCCTCCCAGCCGGCGGGCACGTCCTCCGGCGGGCCGTATTGGCGGGTGCCGACGAGCAGTCCTGCCTCCTCGAAGGTCTCGCGGATGGCGGCGAGCGCCAACGCCCGCCCGAGATCCTGCGCCGGGCGCGTCACCTGCCGGATCAGCGCAGCTTCGGCGTACTCGGGCAGCGCGCCTGCCACCGGCATGCGCCTGTCGCTCGCCTCGATCCGTCCCCCCGGAAACACGAACTTGCCCGGCATGAAGGCGAGGCCGGAATTGCGCCGGCCCATCAGCACCTTCGGCGTGCGGGTGCGGCGGTCGAGCACGATCAGCGTGGCTGCGTCGCGCGGGCGAAGCGCTGCTGTCTTCTTCGGCTCAGGGCCTGAGGAGGGGCGAGGCGCCGTCGAGGCCGGGTCGGTCAAGGTGGGCGTCCTCCGGCCCCGGTTCGGGCCGGCTTCCCGGTAGCGTGGCGAAGCCGTGCATGCCAAGGGCGTATTGCAGCCCGACCACCGCGCCCTTCACCGGCTGGAGCAGCCCCAGCGCCATGGCCAGCGTCACGACCGGCCAGACGCTGAGCGAGATCCAGAGCGGAACGTCGTAGTTCAGTTCCGATTCGAGGATCAGGTAGCCGATCACGTGGGCGACCACGAAGATCACGAGGTAGGGCGGCAGGTCGTCGGCGCGGTGGTGGTGCAGTTCGAGCCCGCAGGCGTCGCATTCGGGACGGACCTTGAGATAGCGGCCGAAGATCCGCCCCTCACCGCAATGCGGGCAGCGGCCGACGAAGCCGCGTGCCATGGATGCGACGAGGCCGGTGTGGGTGGGAGGCTCGATCATCATGCCGTCACCATACACCCTGCCGCCTCACCGGCGCGAGCCGCGGTGACGCGTGCCCGCGTTGCGGATGCCGGCGGGGCGGCCGCTCGGGGCCGCCTTGAACGGGCGACCGCCGGGCGCCTTGGTGCCGGTGGATTTCGTGCCCGCCCGCGTGCGCCCGTCCGAGAGCAGCTCGAACCGCAGCGCGCCGGCAACGGGGGCGGCCTCCACCAGCTTCACCTCGACCTTGTCGCCGAGGCGGAACGTCTCGCCACTGCGCTCGCCGACGAGGGCGTGGCGGCCCTCCTCGTGGCGGAAGTAGTCGGCACCGAGCGTCGAGATCGGCACGAAGCCGTCGGCGCCGGTGTCGGCGAGCTTGATGAACAGCCCTGCGCGCGTGACGCCGGCGATCTGGCCCTGGAACGTCGCGCCGACCCGGTCGGCGAGGTGGTGGGCGATCAGCCGGTCGATCGTCTCGCGCTCGGCCGCCATGGCGCGGCGCTCGGCCGCCGAGATCTGCTCGCCGATCTGCGCGAGGTCGGCTTCCGTCACGTCCTGCGAGAGCCCGTCGGATCCCATGCGCCCGGCGGTGATCAGCGCGCGGTGGACGATGAGGTCGGCGTAGCGCCGGATCGGCGAGGTGAAGTGCGCGTAGCGGCGTAGGTTCAGCCCGAAATGCCCGAGGTTCTCCGAAGCGTAGACGGCCTGCGCTTGGCTCCGCAGCACCACCTCGTTGATGAACAGCGCGTGCTCGCTCTCGGCCACCGCGGCGAGGATGCGGTTGAACAGGGCCGGACGGAGGGCGCCTTCCTTCGGCAGCTTGACGCCGACCGAGGCCAGCACCTCGCCGAGCGCCCGCATCTTCTCGATCGCCGGCTCGTCGTGGACCCGGTAGATCAGCGCCTGGCGCGCGGCCTCCAGGGTCTCGGCGGCCGCGACGTTGGCCTGGATCATGAACTCCTCGATCAGCCGGTGGGCATCGAGGCGTTCCGGCACGATCACCCGGTCCACCGCCCCGTCGGCGGTGAGCAGCAACTTGCGCTCCGGCAGGTCGAGGGCCAACGGCCCGCGCTTGTCGCGCGCCTGCCGCAAGGCGGCGTAGGCCGCCCAGAGCGGGCGCAATGCCACGTCGAGCAGCGCGTCCGCGGCGGCGTCGCCGTGCCCGTCGATGGCGGCCTGCGCCTGCGCGTAGGAGAGCTTCGCGCGCGAGCGCATCATCACCCGGTGGAACGTGTGCTTGCGCTTCGCCCCGTCGGCGGCGATGACCATCCGCACCGACAGCGCCGGGCGGTCCTCGCCCTCGCGGAGCGAACACAGGTCGTTGGAGATGCGCTCGGGCAGCATCGGCACGACGCGGTCGGGGAAGTAGACCGAGTTGCCGCGCTCCAGCGCCTCGCGGTCGAGCTGCGAGCCGGGGCGGACATAGGCGGCCACGTCCGCGATCGCCACGGTGACGACGAAACCGCCGGGATTGCCCGGATCGTCGTCGCGTTCGGCCATCACCGCGTCGTCGTGGTCCTTGGCGTCCGGCGGGTCGATGGTCAGCAGCGGCCGGTCGCGCCAATCCTCGCGGCCCTTCATCGTGGCGGGCTTGGCCGCGTCGGCCTCGGCGAGGGTCGCTGGCGCGAACACGTGCGGGATGTGGTGAAGATGGAGCGCGATCAGGCTCACCGCCTTCTCGGAGCCGAGCGAGCCCAGCCGCTCGCGCACCCGGCCGCGCAGCAGGCCGAAGCGGGTCTCGCGCTCCAGCGTCACGCTGACGAGGTCACCCTCGCGGGCTTCGCCCTCCTCGCCCGGCGGGATCAGGATCTCGCGGCCCTGCGAGCGCTTCTCCACCGGCACGATGCGGCCGCCCTGGGCGCCCTCGCGGAAGACGCCGATGATCTCGGCCTTGTTCTTGCCGATCACCTTGACCACGCGGCCGGTGTAGCGCCCGTCCGCGCCGTCGGGCTCGACCCGCAGCAGGGCGCGGTCGCCGATTCCGGCGGTCAGCCCACGCGGCTTGCGGCCGCCACGCGGCGCATGGAGCACGATCGTCGGCGGCTTGCCCTTGCCGGCATCCCACTCGGCGGGAAACGCCAGGAAGTCGCCGTTGCGGTCGCGCGAGCGGATGTCGGCCAGCACCACCGGCGGCAGGCGCCCGACCTTCGACAGGCCGCCGCGACCGCGGGCGATGTCGCCGTCCTCCGCGATCTCCTTGAGGATGCGCTTGAGGCCGATCTTGTCGGCCCCCTTGATGCCGAAGGCCTGGGCGATCTCGCGCTTGCCCACCGTGTCGGTCGACTGCGCGATGAAGTCGACGATCTGCTCGCGCGAGGGCAGCGACGGTTCCCCCGCCTGGGTGTCGATGCGTCTGGCCAAAGGCTCTGGGCTCGCTCCCGCCGCGCTCGGCGACGGTTCTGTCGGGAAGGGATCGCGCGGACGGACCGCGCCTCGATGCCTCCAACATGGTGCCGCGTTTGATCCGGAGCAACATCGGCGACCCGCGCCCTCAACAGGCGTCGCTCTCCCGAGTCGCCGGCCTCAGCCGGTCGAGGCCGACTTGCGGATCGTCTCCACGGCGGCGTCCACGTCGAAGCCCGGTGCGGTCAGGTCGCCGAGCGAGAACGGCGCGGCCCGCGGCAGGGTCAGGTTCACTTGGCCCTCGGCGTCGCGGAACTCCGGCGCCTCGGCCGCCTGGATCGCCAGGGTCCAGGCGCCGTCGATCCGCAGCGACCCGGCATCCGGCGGGTCGGCCGACAGCGCCGCGAGCTTTTCCCGCGCCGCGTCGCGGCAGGCGAGGCTCGTGCGGTCGTCGGAGATCAGTGCCGCCTTGATCAGCTCGGCCAATGCGTCCCGGACCCGCTCCACGCTCTGGTTCATGCCTTTGTCCGCCTCGCCCGTCTCGCAACCATCCACCCCGCTGGATGCTTGGCAATCGCGGTGCCAGTCGGCGGTCAGTACGGCGTGCCCTTCTGCCGCTGCGCCTTCAGCGCCTCGGCGTACCACGTCAATTCGTCCAGAAATTTGCCCGCGGCCCTGGCCAGCCAGTTCTCCGCGGGGGTGCCGGCCTCGTCCAGCGCCTTGCCGACCCGCGGCACCGGCAGCAGCGAGGGGATGCTCGGCATGCCGAGCTCGGCCAGCATCGCCCGCAGCTGCATCGCCGCGCGGACGCCGCCGAACTGCCCGGCCGAGTAGCAGCAGATCGCCGACGGCCGCCAGAAGTACTCTTCCAGGAAGTGGTCCAGGGTGTTCGACAGGGCGGGCGGCACCGAATGATTGTACTCGGCCGAGACCACCACGAAGGCGTCGGCGCGGCGGTAGAGGGTCGCCAGCGCCTCCAGGGCCGGCGGTGCCTCGCCCTTCGGGTGTTCCTTGTACATGCGGTCGAGCAGCGGCAGCTCCAGCGCGGCGGGATCGACCAGCGGCGCCTCCCAGCCGCGCTCCTCCAACCGCGCGATCAGGAAGCGCGCGACGCGAAGGCCCTGCCGGTCGGAGCGGACGGAGCCGAGGATCACGGGGCAGACGAG
>CAZZZJ010000219.1:0-5953 GCA_964658355.1 Beijerinckiaceae bacterium | reverse complement strand
CGAACAGGGCGAGCGGGGAGCAGGCGGCGATGCCGATCGCGGCGAGCGCGAGGCATGCCAGGCTGGCGAGTGCCGTGAGGATCCGTGTCATTCGATGTCCGATTGGGCCGCGAGCGCCAATTGCCATGGGGCTCGGGGCGGATTCATGACCGGATCGGGTCTAAGTTCGTCCGCGCGGATCAGGTGCGCAGCACGATGCAGGCACCGCCGACGCTGCGGATCTTCCCGCACAGGCCGTCCGCCGCCTGCCGGCTCTCGGCCGGGATGCGGATGCGGTAGAACGCCCGGGTGCCCCGGTTGCGCAGGCGCGTGCCGATGATCATCGGCCGGACCTCGCCGATCGCCCTGGCGTAGGTCGCCCGGGCGCGGGAGAAGCTCGCCAGTGCGAGCGACTTCGAGAAGTTGCCGGCGAGCTGGATCCCCCACGGCGCGGCTGGCCCCTCGTTGGGATTGATGGCGTAACGGTCGCCGCGCGACGGAACGCGCAGGGTCGCCGTCACCTGAAGGCAGGACTGCGCCGGCTCCGGCTCGGCCTTGGCGGGCTCCGGCGGTTTCGCTTCACCTTCCTTATGACCGGGTTCTTGGCTCGCGCCACCTTCCGGTACGCCCATCTCGATCTGCGCCGCGCCGCCGCGCCAATCGTCGGCGGGCTGGCCGGTGATGGCGAGCACGTAGGCCCGTGTCTCCGCGGGAAGTCCGCCGCTGCCGGCGAGCCAGTTCGTCACCCGCCCGGGGCCGCCGTTATAGGCGGCGGCGGCCAGCCCGAGATTGCCGAATTGCCGCCGCAGGTCGGCGAGCAGGTGGGCGGCATGGGGGATCGCTTGTTCGGGATCGAACGGATCGGTCAACCCGCGCTCCCGCGCCGTGCCCGGCATGAACTGGGCGACGCCCTGCGCGCCGACCGGGCTGACCACGCCGACGCGGAAGGCGCTCTCGCGCCAGATCAATCGCGTCAGGAACGGCACCGGCAGCCCGCGCGCCTGGGCCGACCCCTCGATCAGGCGGCACAAGGCCTGCTCGACGGTCTCGGTGGCGCCGTCCGAGGGGACGGCTTGGGCGAGGGCGCCCGAGAGGAGGACGAGCGCCAGGACGGCGAAGGCGGCCCGATCCCAAGCCTGTCCTCTCCGGCACCCCGAACCGTGCACCCTCGTGCCGCGCCGGGCGATGCCCTGCTCGACCGGCGCAACCGGATCGCCGCGCAGGCGCCACCCTCCGCCCGCACAGGGAACGGAGGAGGGCGCCGGACGGGGGTCATCTCGGAATCGCGAGGCGTGAAGGGGAACGGTCATGCCTCTCGATCGTGCCCTTCGCGGAGGAAAGCGCCAGACGCCCTGTCGAGGGCCGTTCTAGCGCCCCACCGCAAGCGATCAATCCGGTCCCTCATGTCCATTCGGGCCGATCGGTGCCGAGCCGCCGAGCGGGGATGGGCCACCGCATCGGCGCGTTCTCGACCGTCAGGGGCGGACGCAGCCGATGCGCGGGTCCCCAGGTCGTCGCTTCGACGGCCGTCTCGAAGTCGCCATCCGTTTCCGGAGCGAACGCCCCCGAGGATGCCGACCGCTCGGCGTCGAGGAGCAGCCACGCCGTCCGCGCGAGCGAGAGTTTCGCGCCGCCCGCGACCCCATCGCGCAGGCGGCGCTCGACGCGGCGGATCGCGGCGGCGGCCAGGAGATAGCCGGTCGCGTGGTCGAGGGCCTGGACGGGCAGCGGCACCGGCCGGTCCGCACCGCGCCAATCCTGCCCGGCTCGGGCGAGGCCGCAACTCATCTGCACGAGGCTGTCGAAGCCGCGGCGCCCGGCCCACGGCCCGGTCCAGCCATAGGCGTCGAGGCAGACGTCGATCAGGGCCGGCGCCAGGGCCCGTCGCGCGGCCGCGCCGTAGCCGAGGCGGTCGAGTGCCTCGGGCCGGTAGCCGTGCAGGAGGATGTCGGCACGGGCGAGCAGCTTTTCGAACACGGCACGGTCGACATCCCGCCGCAGGTCGAGCCGGGCGCAGCGTTTGCCGAGCGTCACGTCGGGCTCGATCGCGGACTCGTTCCAGTCCGGCGGATCGATGCGCAGGACCGCGGCGCCGTAGCCTGCGAGAAATCGCGTGGCGACGGGCCCGGCCAGCACCCGCGTCAGGTCGAGGACCCGCAGACCCGCGAGCGGCCGGTCGGCCTGGGGCGTCCAGGTGGAGCCGGCGCGAACGCCTGCATCGAACGCGACGAGCTTTTCTGCCGCCACGGCCGATCCTTGCGGATGCGCCGCCCACGCCGCCGCTGAGCGCATCTCGGCGGCGCAGCCGCCTTCCGCGACGATCGCGGCCTCGAGAACCGCCTTGTCCCAGCCGGCGACGGAAGCCGCCATGCCGTCGCGGCCGGATTGGGCGCCGAGGACGCGCTCGGCCGCCGCGCGGTGCCGCGGCGCGTTGGTGTGGAGCCGGATCCAGCCGTCCCGCGTGCGGTAATCGCCGGCCACTGGGTCCCAGGGGTCCGGCAACGACCACCCGACCGGGCGGAGCGACGTGCGGAACCACAGGGAGGACAGGCGCCGATCGACCGCGACCGCCGGCGCCGCACCCGCACTCCCGACGAGGTCGGCGATCGCCAGCCCCGCGGCGGCGACGGCACCGGCGGCGAGATCGGTCACCGGGAAGGCCGAGGGCAGGGCACCCGCGCCGGTGAAGGCGAGGGCATCCGCGCCCACCTTGCTGCCCAGCGCTTCGCGGATCGTCGCCGTAAACGTCTCCGCCGTCATGCCGCACTCCCGCCCGCCGTCGGTTCGCCGTCGGGCCATGGCCGCGCTATACAGGCGGGACATGCCCCGGAACGAACGCGATTGATGCCCGAGCCGCTGCTCTCCGTCGAGGATCTCTCGGTCGCCTTCCGTTCGCGCGAAGGCGAGACCCGCGCCGTCGATCGCGTGTCGTTCACGATCTCCGCCGGCGAGACCCTGGCGCTCGTCGGCGAATCCGGTTCGGGCAAGTCGGTGACGGCGCTCTCGATCCTGCGCCTCCTCGACGGCGCCGCCTATCATCCGGGCGGGCGGATCGTGTTCGAGGGGCGCGACCTCCTGGCTCTGCCCGAGCGCGAGATGCGCAAGGTCCGGGGCGCCGACATCACGATGGTGTTCCAGGAGCCGATGACCTCGCTGAACCCGCTCCACACCATCGAGCGGCAGATCGGCGAGGTCCTGACGCTGCACCGCGGCCTCTCGGGCAAGGCCGCGCGAACCCGCATCCTCGAACTCCTGGAACTGGTCGGTCTGCGCGATGCGGCGCGGCGCATGGGCGCCTACCCGCACGAGCTGTCCGGCGGCCAGCGCCAGCGGGTGATGATCGCGATGGCACTCGCCTGCGAGCCGGACCTGCTCGTCGCCGACGAGCCGACCACGGCGCTCGACGTGACGGTGCAGGCGCAGATCCTCTCGCTGCTGGCCGACCTGCAGAGACGGCTCGGCATGGCGATGCTGTTCATCACCCACGATCTCGGCATCGTGGAGCGCATCGCCTCGCGGGTCTGCGTGATGCTGAAGGGCCGCATCGTCGAGGCCGGCCCGGTGGCGGACGTCTTCGCGAACCCGCAGCACGAATACACGCAGCGCCTGATCGCCTCGGAGCCCAAGGGCCGCGGCAACCCGGTCGCCGCGGATGCCGAGGCGCTGGTCGAGGCCGGGCCGCTGAAGGTGTGGTTCCCGCTCAAGGAGGGCTGGCTTCGGCGCACCAACGGCTACGTCAAGGCCGTCGACGGCGTCAGCCTGCGGGTCCGTGCGGGCGAGACCGTCGGCGTCGTCGGCGAATCGGGCTCGGGGAAGACCACCCTGGGTCTCGCGCTGCTGAGACTCACGGCCAGCGAGGGGCCGATCGTGTTCCTCGGCCACGACATCGAGCGCTACGGCGTCGCGGCGATGCGGCCCCTGCGCAAGGACATGCAGGTGGTCTTCCAGGATCCCTACGGTTCTCTGTCGCCGCGGATGTCGGTGGCCGACATCGTCGCCGAGGGGCTGGTGGTGCAGGGCGTGCCGAAGCGCGAGCACCGCGCCATCGTCGCGCAAGCGCTTACCGATGTCGGGCTCGATCCGGCGGCGATGGACCGCTATCCGCACGAATTCTCGGGCGGGCAGCGCCAGCGCATCGCCATCGCCCGTGCGATGGTGCTCGAGCCCCGCTTCGTCGTCCTCGACGAGCCGACCTCGGCGCTCGACCGTTCGGTGCAGTCGCAGATCGTGACGCTGCTGCGCGACCTGCAGCGGGCGCGCGGCCTCGCGTACCTGTTCATCAGCCACGACCTCAAGGTGGTCCGCGCGCTCGCGAACCACGTGCTGGTCATGCAGAACGGCGTGGTGGTCGAGGAAGGTCCGGCCGACGAGATCTTCGCGCGGCCGAAGACCGCGTACACGCGCACCCTGTTCTCGGCGGCCTTCGCGCTGAAGAGCGACACCGTCGCCGACGTGGAGCCGGTCTAGGGCGATGGCGCGGGCGCTGCTCATCGTCCTCGATTCCGTCGGTATCGGCGGCGCGCCGGATGCCGAGCGCTACGGCGATGCCGGGTCCGACACGGTCGGTCACATCGCCGAAGCCTGCGCCGTCGGGCAGGGCGATCGGGCCGGCCTGCGGGCCGGCCGCTTGCGCCTGCCGCACCTTGCCGGCCTCGGCCTCGGCCTCGCGTGCGAGGCCGCCACCGGCCGGATGCCCACCGGCTTGATGCCGACGGGACCGGTGCGGAGCGCCTGGGGCCACGCGGTCGAGACCGCGGCCGGCAAGGACACGCCGTCCGGCCATTGGGAGATCGCCGGCCTCGCGATGCGCGAACCCTGGGGACACTTCGCGGATACGCGGCCGGCCTTCCCCGAGGCGCTGACCCGCGACCTGATCCGCCTCGGCGATGTGCCCGGCATCCTCGGCGACCGCCATGCCTCCGGCACGGCGATCATCGACGACCTTGGGGCCGAGCATGTCCGAACGGGAAAGCCGATCTGCTACACCTCGGCCGACAGCGTGTTCCAGATCGCGGCCCACGAGGACGCGTTCGGGTTGGACCGCCTCTACGACCTGTGCCGGATCGCGCGGGACCTCTGCGATGCCTACCGGACCGGCCGGGTGATCGCCCGTCCGTTCACCGGGACGGCCGAGACGGGATTTCACCGGACGGGAAACCGCAAGGACTTCTCCGTGGCGCCGCCGGGCGACACGCTGCTCGACCGTCTCGTGGAAGCGGGGCGCGACGTGGTCAGCGTCGGCAAGATCGGCGACATCTTCGCTCACCGCGCCACCGGCCGCGAGATCAAGCCCGGCGGCAACGCGGCCTGCCTCGACGCCGCGCTCGCGGCGCTCGGAAGCCTCGCCGACGGCGGATTCGTCTTCGTCAACCTCGTCGACTTCGACAGCGAGCACGGGCATCGCCGCGACGTGCCGGGCTATGCCGCCGAACTGGAAGCGTTCGATGCGAGGATCCCCGGCATCCTCGCGGCCCTGCGCCCCGGCGACCTCTGCGTCGTCACCGCCGACCACGGCAACGATCCGACGTGGCACGGGACCGAGCACACCCGCGAGCAGGTGCCGGTGCTGGCCTTCGGACCCGGGATCGCGTCGGGAGCGCTCGGGCGCCGCGGCACGTTCTCGGATATCGGCGCCACGGTCGCCCGACACCTCGGTCTGACCCCTGTCGCCGGAACGCCGTTCTTGTAGGGAGCTTTCGATGCGCGACGACGACGAGAGGGTGAAACGCCCGGTCAGCCACGAGATCGGCCAGCCGCTGGACACCCTGTCGGTGGACGAACTCGATCATCGGATCGCGCTTCTGACCACCGAGATCCGGCGGATCGAGGCCGCCCGCACGGCGAAGCAGGCCGCGCTCGGCGCGGCCGACGCGTTCTTCAAGCGCTGACCGGTTAGGCCGGGGGCCTCAGTAGCGCGTGGTCAGCGCGCTCAGCCAATCCGGCGAGGCATCGACCAGCACCGTCTCGATCCGCT
>CAZZZJ010000218.1:0-5963 GCA_964658355.1 Beijerinckiaceae bacterium | reverse complement strand
CGGCGAGGCTGTCGAGATCCTGGTCGGTCGCGACGAAGCGGCCGATATGCCCGTCTCGCAAAGCCGCGCTGATCTCGGCCTCGCGCAGATGCCCGCACGCGACGGCGAGGAACTCGGCGCCTGGCCGGGCCGCCGCAATCTCATCGATCCGCTTCGCCAGGATCCGTCTGCGCTGCCTCACCGCCTCGCAGACGGAGACGTTGTTCGTGAAGGCGAACACGTCCCGTCCGACGACGCTCGATGCCTCCACGATGCCCTGGACGTCGACATGGCGATAGATGAGGTCGAGGAGGCCAGCATCGCCGGGGTAGCCGCGCGGACGTGTCAAGGAGTGTTTCGTCAGCGGACATTCCGTAACGTGGCGCGCGAACGGATGCATCCTGACAGTGGGAAGAACCACATCCTGCCAGTCGCCTTCGGTGAGTTGGCTTTTCAAGGACTGCAAGGTCTTGTTGACGCCGAGCAGCAGGTCCCTCTGATCGATTGTTTCTCCAAAAGAGACGGCATCATCGAGACGAGCTACGATGCGGCTCCGAAGTTCGATTTGATCGACGCTCAACGCAGGTGCGGCGGGTGCTCTGTTCGGCTCGTCGACCAGGACGACCCGCCCGACCTGATAAGCCGAGATCGGGACTCCGACCGCTCCCTTGAATCGGCGTGCCCTTGTATCGTTGCGACGTTTGGCCTGCATTGCCGACGTGGAACTCACCGTGAGGCTCCTCATGTGCGCGGCATGGCCAAATCGATTCAAAGCCCGCCGACCGCGACGAAGAGATTACCAGCTCCTTAAAAAGCCGAACGACTTTTAATGAATTTTTCGCGGTTCCAATTCATTAAGGTTAATTTAAACCACGATGAAGTCGGATGCAGAAGGAACTTTCCGATCTTCTTGCGGCCTGCAGACCGAGGCGACGGCATGATCCAAGCGCCTGCATCCAATTCGACCCGCTGGGCCATCGACATCATCCCATCCTGCGGCCCGTGGCCAGGAACGGTCCCAGCCGCCCGTAGCGGGTCCGCGATTGAAGCGTCGGCGCGACGCATTCCTGCTCGATCTGGCGAGGCTCGTCCGCCCTGATCCGCTTCCGACGGGCTGGCGGGATCCGTGTGACGTGCGAACGACCGCGCGGACTGACGACCGACCATCGCGGCGATGGGCGGTGGGATGCCTCGATCGGCGCGTGGCGCGACGGGCAAGGTCGTTCAATTCGGACCTTGCCGACGATCGAGGATCTACTTTCATCCGAACGACGCGCGTCGTCTCGGCGACAGATCATCGTGATCACGACATCGCCGACAACGCGAAACGCCAACCTTGCCGATGTCTGTCAGCGTCGCCACAGGAATCACCAGTGGCGCCGTCGTTGGCGGCCGCTGTTTCGGCGGAAGGTGATGGGTGACCCGTTCCGGGGTCCCTTCGCCTAATCGATGACCTCGACGATGCGGCGCGTGCCCGGCTCCACGAGCACGGGGTGATCGTTGACGATGGTGTAGTTGTAGCCGGCGATCTCGAACTCGCGCGGCACGTCGTAGTAGACGATACCGTCCTCCGGTAGCACGGTCCCAATCCGCACCGGCGCACCGTAGGCGAAGGACAGTCGCCGCTCGGCACGGGCATAGATGCGGAAGCGTTCGCGCCGGTCGATGCCGAGGATGCCGTTGGCGGTTCCGACGGCCGCGCCGATCGCACCGCCGACGACCGCTCCGAGGGGGCCGGCCATCTCCTCGCCGCGTGCCGCACCTTCTTTTGCGCCACGCTCCAGACCCTGGGCGTAGGCACCCGGTGTCCAGGCCACCGCGATCGCAGCGAGCGTCAGCAGAACGTTTGGTTTCATCGTACCCCTCCTATCGACATCGTCGTTCCAGAATCGGGCAAAGCCCCCGGACTCAAGATCGGCCCGGGATGGCCCGTACCGTCGCGCGGGCGACATCAGCGGTCGCGCGCACCGTGTCGGCGCGCGCGGCGACGAAATCGGTGGCCCGGTTGCCGGGTCAGGCCTTCCGTCTCTCCTATGGCGATGTCTTACGCGAGGGGCTACTCCGGGACGCTGGTTTGCCGTCGCGTCCGCTCTCCGGACTGATCAAGACGGCTCCCTTCGAACGCGCCATCCGCGGCCGCGGCAGGGACCGGCAAGACAGGCCTACACGACCACCAAGCTGAGCGTACGGGTCGCCGGCCCAAGTTCCACCCGACGGCCCCAGTCGAACGCGATGAAGTCCTGCTCGATTCCGTCGGCGAAGATCACGCCCCCCTCGTTCATCCGTGACGTGATGGCGAGGGCTGCACCGGTGAGCCTGCCCGCCCGCAGGACCGTCCCGGTGGCGACGCTCGGAAAAGGCTCGCGCACCCAGTAGCCGACCGCCGATTCCTCCGTTCCGATCCCGAAGGTGAGATGCGTCGCCTCTCCGATGGAGCGGGCCCACCCGGTTTGGCCGGTTCCCGAGGCGACGATGAGACCGCTCGAAGATTGGTCCTCGGCGGCGCCGTCGATCTCGATCCGGTAGCGCGCGGACTGATGGCTGCGGTGGCCGACGAAGATCTCATTGAGGGCCAGAAGCTGCTCGCCGCCGTCGAGGTCGGCCTGAACCATGGTGCGCCGCTCGACCGCAGCGTCCCCGGCAATGCAGGCCGGGAGCAGGGCGCCCAAGCGCTCCACCGGGACCCGCGCGAGGGTGCCATCATAAAGGTCGGGCGCTGGATTGACGCCGATGACCGGCTGCGCGCGCAGATACTTTGCCACGTTGGCAACCAGTCCGTCCTGCCCCACCGTGACGACGACGTCCTCTGGGGCGAACAGGAAACGATCGAGGTCGATGCGCCGGGCCAGCGCCTGTCGCCAGTCCCCCGGCACCGCGGCTCGCGCCAATCCGAGCACGGCGTGGAAGCGGGCATGGCGCGCCTCGACCTCTGCCAGGCCCTGGCCTCGGCTCTCCAGGAAGAACCGGGCCTGGCCGCGGGTGGCGTGCCGGGCGAGGAGGGCCTCGTAATCGGTCTCGCGGACGACGAATACCGCACGGGGGGTGACGACCGGCATGGGGTGTCCTCAGCGCGGCGGCGATGGTGGCGCGACCTGTGGGGCCGCCCCGCGGAAAGCGCCGAGCGCGCTCGCCAGCAGATCCGGCGTGACATTGACGTGTTCGATGGTCTCGAGCTTGCCCGCGAGTTCGCGGGCGGCGAGTCCGAGGAGCACGGCCGGCGGAAGGTCACGGTAGATGGCGGCGCGGCGCTGCTCGGCTTCGGCCTGGGCGCCCTCGACGAGCCGGATGCGCTCGGCTTCGGCAACGGCCTCCAACCCTTGCGCTTCGGCGAGGCCCGCCGCGCGGGCGCGGGCATTCTCCGCCTCTCGCGCAATGAGCAGCGCTTCCTGCCGCGCGAGTTCCGTCCGCGTCTCCAACTCGTTCTCCGCGATGGCCCGCTCCTTCTCCACCGCCAGGGCGCGCCGCGCGAAGGTCGCCGCATCCGCCTTCTGCTGCAGGGCCTCGAAGGTGGGCGTCTGCAAGGCGCGCTCCAGCTCGCTCGACGGCGCCAAGTTGGTAAGCCGCACCGAGACCACCGCGATGCCGATCTCCGCCAGGGCCGGGGCCGCCTCCAGAACGGCTTCCAGGCTCAAGCGCAGGGGCTCGGGTCCGGCATCGAGGAGCGCATCCACTGGGCTGGCGCCCACCGCCTGAAGGACGGCCTGGCCGGCGATGCCGCCGAGACGCGCTTCGATCCGCTCGATCGGCTCCCCCTGCGGCTTGCCGGTGCGAAACCCGAGCGAGAAGTCGACGCGACTCGCCAGCAACTCCGGATCGACAACGCGCCAGCCGATCGTCCCCTGCGCCACGACGATCTGGAAATCCCGGCTGCGGCCGCGCACGAACAGGGTCATCTCGCGGTCGTCCATCGGGACCTCGCTGATGCTCGCGGTTTCCGGCCGAAACCAGAAGACGAGGCCGCGCCCGCTCTGACGGATACGGCCATTGCGGTAGCGGATGACGTGGCTGCTCGCCTCGCTCCTGAGCTGGGCAATCGGACCGATGTTGCGGATCGTAGCCATGGAACCCTCCTTCCGGGGGTGTACTGGGATCAGAGCGGCTTCTGGAAACGGTAGAGTTCGGCGGGACGGAACGAGGTGCCGGCCTCGCGGGCGCCCGTCGGCGCGAGCCACCCGCGGTCGAGCATCCGTCGGCGGAAGGCGGGCTTGTTCAGGGGCGTGCCCAGGATCGCCTCATGCACGTCCTGCAACTGGCGCAAGGTGAAGACCTCGGGCAGCAGCGCGAAGGCGACGTCGGAATAGTCGAGCTTTCCCCGCAGCCGCAGGATCGCCAGAGCGACAATCTCGGCGTGGTCGAAGGCGAGGCTCAGCGGTGTCGCCCGGGCACGGTCGCTCAGCGCGAAGGCCGCGACCGGGCCACCCGCCTCACCGGTCCAGGGCACCGCCACGATCGCGGCCGACAGTCCCGCCTCGCTTTCCAGCGCTCGTGTGAAGGCAGCCTCCGGCATGAGCGCGAGGTAGGCGACGGTGACGATGCGCATGCGCGGGTCACGGTCGAGGGCGCCGAAGGTAAAGAGCTGTTCCAGGTGCATTCCGGTGATGCCCGCCTTCTCGCGCATCACGCGCTCGGCGGCGCCGTCCAGCGTCTCGTCGAGGCGCATGAAGCTGCCGGGTAGCGCCCAGCGGCCGGAATGCGGATGCTGGGCGCGCCTCGCCAGGAGCACGGTCGGACGGCCCTCCCGGACCCCCATCAGCACGACATCGACGGTGAGAGCCGGTCGCTCGAAGGCGGCGGGGTCATACGCGCGGAGAAAGTCGTTCTCGGTCACGACATCACCTTATATCCATCTAAGATACAACTATGACGCTAGTTGGATATAAGTCAAGGGTGCGATGCCGGTCGAGGGTGCTGCTCCTGCGATCCGGAGGTTCATCACGGCGACCGGACCGTCCTCGTCCGCACAGGTCGGCACCGGACCAGACAGACCCACCTTCGTCGGACCAAGACGCCCGCGTGCGGTCCGAGACTGGCCGAAGCGTCCCGTGGCGAAACCGTCCGGCTCGACTGAACCTCCGGGACAAGCCGGCCGCGGGGCCGGTGGTCCGGAGGTCTCTCGATGTCGTCCTTGCCCCTCATCATACGGATTCGCCCGCTGGCGCATCCCCGAATGGTCCAGTCCGTCTCGCCGCTCTTCCTGGCGCTCCTCGCTCTCCTCATCGCGATCGGGTCGGCCAGCGCCTTGCCGGCGCCGTCGAGCGGCAGCCTGGTCCTGCGGCGGCCCGATGCTGCCGCGCCGGTTGAGGCGCCGCGGCTCAGCACCGATATCCAGGTCGAGGTGAGCGGGCCGACCGCCCGCACCGTGGTGACACAGGCGTTCCGCAACACCACGACGTCCTGGGTCGAGGGAACCTACCTCTACCCACTGCCCGAGGACTCGGCGGTCGACTCCATGAAGCTCGTGGTCGGCAACCGGGTGATCGTCGCCGATATCCGCGAACGGGCCGCTGCCCGGCGTCTCTACGCGGAGGCCAGGGCCGAAGGACGGACCGCGGCGCTGAGCGAGCAGGAGCGGCCCAACGTCTTCACCAACGCGGTCGCCAATATCGGGCCCGGCGAGACCGTGCTGATCCAGATCGCCTACCAGCAGGCGGTAGCTCTGACCGGCGCGACCCGATCCCTGCGGCTGCCGCTGGTGGTGGCGCCCCGCTACAATCCCGCCCCGTCCCTCGCGGGTCTCGTCGCGGCGTCCGCGGAGTCCGCCTCCGATCCGGTGCCGGATCGCAGCCGGATTACGGCGCCCGTCCTCGATCCCTCCGAGGCCGCGCCGGTCAACCCCGTCAGCGTCACGGTGCGGCTCAGGGCCGGCTTTCCCGTGGGCGCGCTGGGGAGCGCGACCCATTCGCTGCACATCGAGGAAGCCGGGGCGGAGGAGCGCCGCATCACCCTGGCCGACGGGGTCGTGCCGGCGGACCGTGACTTCGAAC
>CAZZZJ010000217.1:0-5984 GCA_964658355.1 Beijerinckiaceae bacterium | reverse complement strand
GCGAGAACCCGCTGGTCCACGGCGCCAAGCCGATCCTCGGCGTCGACGTGTGGGAACACTCCTACTACATCGACTACCGCAACCGCCGGCCCGACTACCTCAAGGCGTTCCTGGAGAACCTCGTGAACTGGGAACACGTGGAGAAGATGTACGTCGAGGCCACCGCCTGAGGTCTCTCCTCCCAACGGCGCGTCCCTCGCCCCCGGCGGCGGGGGACGTAGCCGAAGGCATCGCTTCCCTTGCCGAAGTTGCAGCATCGGCCAGCGCGTAGCGAAGTTTCGCAGAGGGTAGACCGATGCTCGCCGACCTCGCGGGTCTCCTCAACGTTTGGGCCGACTGGATCACTGATCGAACAGGAACCCGACTGGCACTTCCCCTTCTCGGCGCGTTGGCGGGTTTCGCGTCGGCGGCGCTGCAGTTGTACTTCTCGCACCGGCGGCGACGGATCGAAACAGAACCCGATTTCAGGAAGCTGGAAGCCAAGCGGTGGAATGAGCATATCAAGCTCTATGGCAGCTTCTCGAACACCCTGGGGATCGCTATCGTCGGTGCGGCCTTCATCGTTCCTTACGTCAAGGATCATAATTGGCCGCAGGGCGAAGCCGTCTGGTGGATGCTCCTCGGCGCTGCGCTTCCTGCCTCAGGGCAGTTCGTCATTCGATTCATTCAGAGCGAGAGTTGAGCGATGCCCGACACGAACCTTCTTCTCTTGCTGGTCGGCGTCGTCATCGGTGGGGCCGTCGGTTTCTTCGCTCTCGGCAGCAGAGCGTTTCGCCCTCGAAGCACGGACCATGGCGCGGCCAGCAAGCCCGTCCCTGTCCATCATTGATCGGGCCCTCGCGCCGCGAAGCCCCATCCAGACCCGATCGAACATCCGCTGATCGGCCAGCGCGGCGAACGAGGACGATCCGCACGAGGCCGCCGCGTCTCTCGGACCTCTCGTCGGGCGCGCTCACCGCCTCGACCCCCTTGACGTCCCGCAGCAGGGCAAGCGAGCGGATCCGAGCTTCGTTCGCGCCGCGACGACGACTTCGGCTCCGCCCTGCCCTCGCGGATCTTCGATGACGGGGATACCAGCGATCGTGCCCGGGCGACGCTGGCCGGCATGTGCGCAAGCTCACGCATGGCCGAACCAAAAGCCTTGACGCCCGTCCCAACGGACATCACGTCTGCATTTACATGATGATCGTCATGTTTGCAGCGGGAGAGATCGGCCATGACCAGCAAGCCCACCATCCTCGTCACCGGCGCCTCGTCCGGCATCGGCGCCACCTATGCCGACCGGTTCGCCCGGCGCGGCCACGACCTCGTGCTCGTCGCCCGCGACGCCGCGCGCCTCGAAGCCCTGGCCGAGCGCCTGCGCCGCGAAGCCGGAATCGCCGTCGACGTGGTGCAGGCCGACCTGACGGCGGAGGCGGACCTCGCCCGCGTCGAGGCGCGCCTGCGCGACGACGGCCGGATCGGCGTGCTCGTCAACAATGCCGGCGCGGCGGTGCTCGGCAGCTTCGCCGACCAGACGCCGGAGCAGCTGGCCAAGCTCATCGCCCTCAACGTCACCGCCCTGACGCGGCTCGCCAACGCCGCGGCGCCGCGCTTCGCGCAGGCGGGCACCGGCGCGATCGTCAACATCGGCTCGGTGGTCGGCCTCGCCCCGGAATTCGGCATGACGGTCTACGGCGCGACCAAGGCCTTCGTGCTCTATCTCAGCCAGGGCCTGCATCTCGAGCTCGGCCCCAAGGGCGTCTACGTCCAGGCGGTGCTGCCGGCCGCGACCCGCACCGAGATCTGGGAGCGCTCCGGGGCCGACGTGAACGCCATGGACAACGTCATGGATGTCGGCGAGCTCGTGGACGCCGCCCTCGTCGGCTTCGACCGGCGCGAGCCCGTCACGATCCCGCCGCTGCCGGAGGCCGGTCAGTGGAGCGCCTACGACGCGGCGCGCACGGCGATGCTCCCCAATTTCGGGCAGGCGCACGCGGCGGAGCGCTACCGCGCGACGGCCTGACACCCGGTCTCCTGACACCCAGGCTCATGGGTCGGAACCCGTGAGGTCCGGCCCGAGGCGGTTCAGGCCCGCTCCGTTTCGGCCAGTCCCGCTTCGGTCAGGTAGGGGCGGAACAGGCTCGCCACCTGGGCCGCCCCCCAATCGAGATGCTCGCGCCGCACTTCGCTGAGGCCGCGGCGGGAGCGCAGGTAGTCGATCCAGTAGGTCGAGACGATCCAGGCGTTGACGATCAGGGTCTCGGTGTCGGCCGGGCTCGCGCGCAGCAGGCCCGCGGCCTTCATGCCCGCCAGCGCCTGCCGGACGTGGTCCTGGCCGGAATCGCTCAGCGTCGTCAGCCGCGGACGCAACGCCGGCGCGAGCCGGAAGATCGTGCCGCCGTCGCGGTAGAAGAAGCGCCACTCCCACATCAGCGTGAACCAGCCGGCGAGGTAGGGGGCGTAGCGGGAGGCGGCGCCGGCCGGCGCCTCGAAAGCCGTGGCCACCGCCTCCAGCCGCGCCTCGAAGACCGAGAACAGCGCCTCCAGGATCTGCTCCTTGCGCTGGAAGTGGTAGTAGAGGTTGCCCTCGTTGATGCCGACCGCGGCGGCGATCTCGGCGGTGGTGACGGCCGCCGGCCCGCGCTCGTTGAACAGGTCGCGGCAGGCCGCGAGCACGCGGTCCCGCGTGCCGGGTTTCGCGGCGCCTTTCGTGCCCTTGGCCGAAGCCTTCGCCCGCGCCGTGCGCGTCGCCGCTGCCGCACTCATCCTGTTCGACCCGCCCCTCGGCCCGCCCGCGCATCGACGTCCCCACGGGAGCATCCGGCGCCATCACGTTTCATGCCGGGCGCTTTTTACGGCGGCGGCCCGTTGACGTCCATAAGGTATACACCTTAAATCGACGCAACGCGCAGAAACGCCGGAGCCTCACGCCATGACCGACGCCTCCCCCGTGAAGACCGTGTCCGCCGCGGACGGCACCCGGCACTTCGACGTGCTGGTCGTCGGCGCCGGGCTCTCCGGCATCGTCATGGGGCACTATCTCCAGACCGAATGTCCGGAGAAGACCTACGCGATCCTCGAAAGCCGGGACGCGATCGGCGGCACCTGGGACCTGTTCCGCTATCCCGGCCTGCGCTCGGATTCCGACCTCTACACCTTCGGCTTCAGCTTTCGCCCGTGGCGCAGCGACAAGGCGATCGCCGACGGCGCGTCGATCCTGAGTTACGTGCGCGAGACCGCGGCGGCGGAAGGCATCGACCGGAAGATCCGGTTCGGCACCCGCGTGGTGCGGGCCGCCTGGGATTCGGCCGCCGCGCTCTGGACCCTGGAGGCCGAGGTCGGCGAGGCGGGGACGCCGGTGCGCTACACCTGCGCGATCCTCTCGGTGTGCAGCGGCTACTACGCCTACGACCACGGCTACAGCCCGGACTTCCCCGGCATCGCGCGGTTCGCGGGGCCGGTGGTGCATCCCCAGGCCTGGCCGGAGGACCTGTCCTGGGCGGGCAAGCGCGTGGTGGTGATCGGCTCGGGCGCCACCGCCGTGACCCTGGTGCCGGCGATGGCGGAGACCGCGCGCCACGTGACGATGCTGCAGCGCTCGCCGACCTACATCGTCGCCCTGCCGAGCCGGGACAAGATCGCCCACTGGCTGCGCGAGAAACTGCCCGCCGGCCTCGCCCACCGGCTGACGCGGGCGAAGAACGTCGCGCTCGGGATCTTCTTCTACCAGTTCGCGCGCAAGAAGCCGGAGGCGATGACCAAGCGCGTCCTCGACGGCGTGCGGGCGCAGCTCGGCCCCGACTACGACGTCGCCAAGCATTTCACCCCGACCTACAAGCCCTGGGACCAGCGCCTCTGCCTCGTGCCGGACGGCGACCTGTTCAAGGCGATCCGCTCCGGCAAGGCCTCGGTCGAGACCGACACGATCGCGAGCTTCACCGAGGACGGCGTGGCGCTGGCCTCGGGCAAGACGCTGCCGGCCGACATCGTCGTCACCGCCACGGGCCTCAGGATGAAGATGATCGGCGGCATGGCGCTCAGCGTCGACGGGCGCACGGTCGAGCCGGAGAAGACCTTCCTCTACAAGGGCATGATGCTGTCCGGCGTGCCGAACTTCGCGGTGACGATCGGCTACACCAACGCCTCGTGGACCCTGAAGAGCGAGCTCACCGCGCGCTACCTCTGCCGCCTCGTCAAGCACATGGACCGCAACGGGTTCTCGCGCTGCGAGCCGGTGGCGGAGACGGACAAGCTGAAGACCGCGCCGACCCTGCCGCTGACCTCCGGCTACGTCACCCGCGCCGCCCACCTGCTGCCGCGCCAGGCCGACACCAAGCCGTGGAAGCTGCATCAGAACTACATCCTCGACACGGCCGCCCTGAAGTTCGGCCGCCTCGACGACGGAACGATGCGGTTCTCCGGACGGGCTCCGGCCAAGCGCGCGGCCTGACGCCCATGTCCCTCCCCCCTCCGCGGGGGAAGGCGGCCCGCGAAGCGGGTCGGGAAAGGGGAGCGACCTTTCCGGATCACGCGCTCCCCCCTTCCGGCCTTCGCTGACGAAGCCCCCCCTCCCCCGCAAAGCGGGAGGGCCAAGCGCGCGATTCATCGGCTCAACGACACGCAGGGAGACGCCTCCACCATGCCGAACTGGAACCTCGAGAACCGTACCGCCCTGGTCACCGGCGCGGCGAGCGGCATCGGCCGGGCGCTGGCGGTCGGGCTCGCCGCGCGCGGCTGCAACTTGGCGCTGGCCGACCGCAACGTCGCCGGGCTGGAGGAGACCGAGCGGCTGATCGCGACGAACCGGATCCGCATCAGCCGGCACGCGCTCGACGTCGCCGACCGCGCGGCCATCGCCGCCCTGCCGGCCGCGGTGGAGGCGGCCCATGGCGGCCTCGACCTGCTGGTCAACAACGCGGGCGTGGCCCTGGGCGGCACCTTCGACGACGTGACCGAGGCCGATTTCGAATGGCTGTTCGAGATCAACTTCTGGGGCGTGGTCCGCATGACCCGCGCCTTCCTGCCGCTGCTGCGGGCGCGGCCCGAGGCGCGGATCGTCAACCTGTCGAGCGTCTACGGGCTGATCGCGCCCCCGGGCCAGACCGCCTATTCCGCGAGCAAGTTCGCGGTGCGCGGCTTCTCGCAGGCCCTGCGCCACGAGCTCGCCGGCACGCCGGTCGGCGTCACGGTGGTGCATCCGGGCGGCGTCGCCACCGCGGTCGCCGACAGTGCCCGCCTGCCGGCGCACATGACCGCCGAGGAGGCCGCGCGCGGACGCGCCGCCGCCAACAGAATGCTCAAGCTCGCTCCCGACCGCGCCGCCGAGATCATCCTGGCCGCGGTCGAGCGCCGCCGGGGCCGGGTGCTCGTCGGGTCCGACGCCAAGCTGCTCGCGCTGATCGAGCGCCTCGTGCCGGTCTCGTACTGGGGCGTCGTCCAGAAGCTGCTGCCCCGGGACCGCACCGCCTGAGCGGATGCGCGGGATCGCCGCGGGCCTTGCCGCGCCCGGGCCGAGGCACACCTCCCGTCGGATCGATGCGGAGAAGGCGTGCCCGATGGACAACCCGACCGACGCCGCCGCCCTGCTCGGGCGCCCGCACGTCCGGGTCGACGGCCCGGCGAAGGTCACCGGGCGGACGCGGTTCTCCTCCGACGTCGCGCTGCCCGGCCGCGCCCATGCGGCGCTCGTCACCGGCACGATCGTGCGCGGACGCATCCGCGGGTTCGACCTCGCCAGGGCCGAGGCGGTGCCGGGCTGCCTGCGGATCTTCACCCATCGCGACTTCGCCGGCCGCATCGCGCCGGTGAAGCACCTGATGGCGGGCGGCTACGCCAACAGCGCCCACCTCCCGCTCGGCTCGGACAGGATCGCCTATGCCGGGCAGATCGTCGCCCTCGTGGTCGCCGAGACGCAGGAGGCGGCCGAGGAGGCGGCCGCCCGCGTCGAGGTCGCCTACGCGGCGGAGCCGTTCGCCGCCACCTTCGGCGATGCCGGCGCCGAG
>CAZZZJ010000216.1:0-5992 GCA_964658355.1 Beijerinckiaceae bacterium | reverse complement strand
GAATCATCGATCCGCCGGCTCGGGAAGCCCGTCGTCACCAATCCGTCCACACGGCCTAGGTGAATATGAACCGCTTCAATGCCGGAAGTGCCTCACTCCCGTGAACACCATGGCCAGCCCGGCCTCGTCGGCGGCCCGGATCACCTCGTCGTCGCGCATCGAGCCGCCGGGCTGGATCACGGCCGTGGCGCCGGCCTCGGCGGCGGCCATCAGGCCGTCGGCGAAGGGGAAGAACGCGTCGGAGGCCACCACCGCGCCGACCGCGAGGCTCTGCGGCAGGCCGAGGCGCTGGGCGTTCTCCGCGGCCTTCCAGGCGGCGATCCGCGAGGAATCCACCCGCGACATCTGCCCGGCCCCGATGCCGACGGTGGCGCCGTCCTTGGCGTAGACGATGGCGTTCGACTTGACGTGCTTGGCGACCCGGTAGGCGAAGCGCAGGTCGGCGAGCTCCGCCGCGGTCGGTGCGCGCCGGGTGACGACGTCCAGCGCCATATCGTCGACGAATGCCGCGTCGCGGCCCTGCACCAGCAGGCCGCCCGCGAGCGTGCGCACCGTCTCGCCGCCTGCCCGCGGGTCCGGCAGGCCGCCGGCGAGAAGCAGGCGCAGGTTCTTCTTGGCGGCGACGATGGCGATCGCCTCCTCCGAGGCTTCGGGGGCGATGATCACCTCCGTGAAGATCTTGACGATCTCGCGCGCAGCCTCCGCATCGAGCGGGCGGTTGAGGGCGACGATGCCGCCGAAGGCCGAAGTCGGATCGCAGGCGAGCGCCCGGGCGTAGGCTTCGGCGAGGCTTTCGCCCTCGGCCACGCCGCAGGGGTTGGCGTGCTTGATGATCGCGACGGCGGCCGCGCGCGCCGGGTCGAACTCGGCGACGGCTTCGTAGGCCGCGTCGGTGTCATTGAGATTGTTGTAGGACAGGGCCTTGCCCTGGACCTGCCGCGCGGTGGCGATCCCCGCCCTGGCGATCCCCGGCGCCCGGTAGAAGGCGGCCTGCTGGTGCGGGTTCTCGCCGTAGCGCAGGCTCTGCGCGAGCTGGCCGCCGAAGCTCCGGTAGGGCGCAGGACCGGCGGCCTCCACGTGAGCCGACATCCAGTTGGCGATCGCCGCATCGTAGGCCGCGGTGCGGGCAAAGGCCTTCTGGGCGAGCCGGCGGCAGAACGGGCGGGTAAGCGTGCCGCCGCCCTGCTCCAGGGCCTCCAGCACGGCGGCGTAGTCGGCGACGTCCGTCACCACGGCGACGTCGGCATGGTTCTTGGCCGCCGCCCGGATCATCGCCGGGCCGCCGATGTCAATGTTCTCGACGCAGTCGTCGTAGCCGCGGCCCGCCGCGATCGTCGCCTCGAACGGGTAGAGGTCGACCACGAGCAGGTCGATCGCGCCGATGCCGTGGGCGGCGAGCGCCGCCTGATGCTCGGGATTGTCGCGGATGGCGAGCAGCCCGCCATGCACCGCCGGGTGAAGCGTCTTCACCCGTCCGTCCATCATCTCGGGGAACCCGGTGAGCTCGGAGACTTCGGTGACCGGTAGCCCGGCCTCGGTCAGCGCCCGGTGCGTGCCGCCGGTGGAGACCAGGGCGACGCCGCGCGCGTTCAACCCGCGGGCGAAATCGACGAGGCCCGCCTTGTCGGAAACGGAAAGGAGCGCGCGGGAGATCCGCACCTGATCATGCGACATCGGACGTCTTGTCGTTTCGAGGATGTTCCGGGCGCGGTAGCACGAATGGCGCCCGCCGGGCCAGAAGGCCGCTCAGGCCGCCGTGATCGGCGCACGTCCCGGCGCGGATGCGAGGCGCTGGAACGTCCAGTCGACGCGCACGTCGTCGTGCACGGGCAGGTGCAGCACGATCTGATCGGTGCGGCGCGCCCCGGTGAGGCCGGCGAAGTAGACGCTTTCCTCCAGCCGGATCTCGGCTCCGGTGGCGTGGAAATGCCAGATCTCGCCCAGCGGCGAGGACAGTTCGAGGCCGTCTCCTTGCGCGCGCACCGCGATCGCCGGGTGGAGGTGGAAGCGGATCGCCACGTCCTGCGTCCGCATCCGGTCCTTCCTAAACGGCGGCCGCAGGAACGCGTCCTGCCCGTCGAGGCGCCCGTCCGACCCCGAGAGCTGCCAGCGTCGCTCGTGGACGATCCCGTGGTCGCGGGCATAGCCGTCGTGACGGGCGGCGAGCACCGTGGTGGCGCCTTCTTCGCTGCGTTCCGCCTTCACCTCCGCGGGCCCGCGCAGGACCACGGGGCCGAGGCGGCGGTCGAGCCACCGGGCGGCGACGCGCTCGCCCCACCAGCCGCCCGGGCCGAGGAAGCGGCAGGACGAGGCGTCGCCGACGCAGGCGGTGGAATGGGCGGCGGTCGTGCGGGCGAGCCGGCGCAGTTCCGGCCCGCTCGCGGGCAGGCCGCAATTGATCACGATCCGCTGCGGCCCGCTCGACATCTCGAACGAGAGGCAGCCGGCTCCGGCATTGAGCGAGTACGGCAGCGGCGGCGGAGCGCCGACGTCGGCGACGACGACGATGCGGCCGCCTTCCAGCCGCTCGTAGCCGGAGTTCGGCGCATGCATCATCGGCTGCGCCAGGGCGCCGTCGTAGATCAGCAGCGTCGCGAGGTGGTCGGCCGCCGTCGCGCCCATGCCGTTGAAATGGCTCAGCGAGGCGTCGGCGTGCCGCAGCAGCCGCAGCAGCGGCAGCATCCGGTCGATGGCGCGCAGCAGCGCCTCGGGCGGCTCGACGCTGCGGCTGAGATAGCTCTGGCGCAGGGGCAGCAGGTCGAGGAGCAGTTCCATCGCGAAGCGCGGATCGCGCGAGCGGTGGCCGCCATCCGGCATGATCTGGCGGTCGAGCTCGCGCGCGAGAACGCGGGTGGCGCGCCGCAGGATCGGCTGGATGCCCTCGCAGCACAGCCCGGCGAAGCAGAGGGCGACGGCCGCGTTCAGGCGCCATTGCGGCGGCACCCCGCGGCGCAGGTCGCGCTCGAGCTGCTGCGCGCCCCGGGCCAGCGCCTTCAGGAACGCCTGGTAGAAGGCGTGGTCGGCCCCTTCCAGCACCAGGGGCGACTGGCTGAGGAACGAGATCAGCCGGCGCGCGGCGACCGGGGTCTGCCGCGCCAGCGCCGGGTCGCCGCGGCCGGCCACGAAGTCGGCCACGAAGGCGCGGGCGTTGGAGCGGGCGAGCGCGGTGTCGGCCGCGCGCAGGTGCCTGAGCCAGCCGAAGCCGTAGAGCACGTCGGCCCATTCCGGCGAGGGCGGGGTATAGTCGAACGGCGAGCCGCCGCTCACCGCCAGCGAGCGCCCGGCGAAGACGAAGAGCCCGGCATAGATGTCGTCGGCGAAGGTGGCGTCCGAGGTGCGCAGGTCGTGCGGCGCGATCACGAGGCTCGATACCCGCACGCGGGCGAGGATGTCCGGCGGCGCGGAGAGCCGAGCCGAGGCGGCGCGTGCGGCCCGCGCGACCTCGCGTCCGACCAGCCGATACAAGCGCCAGCGATCAGCCCCCCAACGCACGCGGTTCCCCTGAAGGCCGGCCGCGGACACCCGGACGGTCACTCTCACGATCAAGCTAGAGCGGGCCTCTTAACCATCGGTTTACGATCTGTCATGCGCCGCACCGAGCGGGCGGCGGGAACCGCGGCGCGCGATGCGGCCGCGTTCGCAGCCGCGACTGCGATGCGCGTGGCCGGCCGCTGTCGTTGCGTGCCGAGGTGCCGGTGGCGATCCGGCTCGATCCGGAGGTCGTCGAGGCCGTCGAGGCGACCGGCGCGGGTTGGCGGATCCGAACGACCGAGGCGTTGCGTCAGGCGGCGCGCGAACCCGACACTCCCTGACCGAATCATCCGGACGGCGTTTCCGGCAAAACGTTCCGAGGTCCGTGTGGAAACCGTTGAAAACGGGGACAACCCGGCCGATTCGGGGGTCGATTGCCGGCAAAGCCTTGATCTCGCTAAATCGTTTACCCGTCGAGCTTTTTTCAGGCGTATCGAGAAGCTGTCTGTCACCCGCCGGAGGGTCGCGGCGATGCAGTTCGATATTACCGAGGATTCGACCGGCCTCTGGCTGTGGACGCTGATCGACGACCGAAACGGCGCACTCGTGTGCTCGCCCGTCCGGTTCCGGACCCAGGTCCAGGCCTATGCCGACGTCGCCGCGTTCAAGGCGATGGTGTCGGGAGCCGGCGTGCTCGTCGGGAACGGGCCGAAGCGTCGCGGCTCCGGCGACGGCGGCGGCCAGCTCGGCCTGCTCTGAACCTCACGAAGGCCCGAGCGCCGCGCTGAACGCGCGAAGGTTGCTCCGCATCATGTCGAGATAGGTCGATGCCGGTCCCGACGGGCCGGAAAGCGCGTCGGAATAGACCTTGTCTCCGATCCGTGCGCCGCTCTCGCGGGCGATCTGCTGCATCAGGCGCGGATCGGCGATGGTCTCGATGAACACCGCCGGAACCTTGTCCCGCCGGATCTGACGGACGATCCGGGCCACGTCCTGCGGGCTCGCCTCGCTGTCGGAGGAAACCCCCTGCGGCGCCAGAAAGGTCAGGCCGTAGGCCGCGCTGAAATAGCCGAAGGCGTCGTGCGTGGTGATGACCTTGCGGTGCTCGGGCGGGATCCTGGCGAGGGCTGCCCGGATCTCGGCGTCGACCGCGTCGAGCCTGGCGAGGTAGGCCGCGGCGTTTCGCGCGTAGACGGCGGTATGGCCTGGATCGACCTTCGCGAGACCGTCGCGGATGTTGGCCACGTAGATCTTCGCGTTGGCCACGCTCTGCCACGCATGCGGGTCCGCGCCCGAGCCCGTCGCGTCGTGGCCGCCCTCGCCGTCGTGGTGATGGTCGTGCCGGCCGGGTATCGTCGTGACGCCCGCCGAGGCGACGACGACGGGCGCCCTCGAGCCGGAGGCCCGGATCAGCCGATCGAGCCAGCCCTCGAAGCCGAGGCCGTTGACGAAGACGATGCCGGCCGCGGACAGCGTCCGCGAATCGCCCGGCGCCGGGCTGTAGCCGTGGGCGTCGGCATCGGGCCCTACGAGGGTCGTCACGGCGACCGCGTCGCCACCGACCTGCCGCACGAGGTCGCCGAGGATCGAGAAGGTCGCGACCGCGCGCAGGCGCTCCGCCGCAAGGGCCGGGAACGACCCGGCAAGCAGGCACAGCGACAGGGCCGAGGCACCGGCCAGGCCCCACCCCGCTGCGATCCGGATCCCCATCGTCGAACACTCCTCGCGGCACTCGGCGTGCTGATAATGTCATAGTGTTACATCGCCAAGCGGCAGCCGGGAGACATACCGCCGAAACATGGACGCGGTGAGATCCGACCAGCGGCGTCCGGCTCCGTGCGGTCGGCCGCGTTCAGCGATCCGGCCGGGCTCGATCGGGTCGCGCGGTGCCGGAAGAGGAGATCGACATGGTCGGACGTGTGATCAAGGGCGCCCTCGTTGCCGGCCTGGCCGGCCTCGCGCTTGCCGGAGCGGTCGCCGCGCGCGACGGGGCGGACGGGCCGCCGCGCCGCTGGGGCGGCCATTGGAGCCGGCTCTCGCCGGAGGATCGCGCCGCCTTCGCCGACGCCCGCATCGCGGCGCTCCATGCGGGCCTGCGCCTCGACGCCGACCAGGAGAAACTGTGGCCTCCGGTCGAGACCGCGATGCGCGACCTCGCACGCCAGCGCCGCGAGCGGATGGCCGCGATGGGCGAGCGCAAGCGCAGGGACGAGGACGCGCCGGCGGCGCTCCGCGCCATGGCGGATGCCGCCACCGCGCGCGGCGCGGCCCTGGGCAAGCTCGCCGACGCCTCCGGCCCGCTCTACGCCACCCTCGACGCCGACCAGAAGCGCCGCGCGATGATCCTGGCCCGGCCGATGGGCGGCCACGGCCATCGCCACGGCGGCCGCCGCGAGCAGGGTTCCGACGACGATCACGGCCCCGGCGACGGGCGCTGAGGCAAGCGACGCTTGATCCGCGGCGGTTGGGGCGGCACACCGCGCCACCGCCGCCTCGGGCGACGGTGGGCCGGCGCCCTTCG
>CAZZZJ010000215.1:3117-5993 GCA_964658355.1 Beijerinckiaceae bacterium | reverse complement strand
AGTGCGGCCGACCAGGACAAGGCTCTCTTGTTCGCCATTTGTTCCAACCTAGAGCGGACGCCGGGCGTCCGTCAAGCGATTCGTCACCTGAGAACGAAATGGGATCTCAAGGGCGGTTCCACAACGGCCCGCGCCGCGTGGACAGACGAATCGCAGACGGAATCGCCGGTGATGGGCTAGGCCGGGTGCGACGTCTCGCGGCGGGGCTCCGGGACCGGTCGGTCCAGCTGTCCCGGATCCGCCCGGCCGGCGGCGAGGAGTGCGTTCGAGGCGGTCTCGATGCGATCCTCCACGAGGTCGAGGAAGGCGGCACGCGACAGGCCCGGCGGGATCGGCGGCAGGAATTCGATCACCGCCGTGCCGGGGCGACGGACGAAGCTGCGGCGCGGCCAGTACAGGCCGGTGTTCAGGGCCACCGGCAGGCACGGCACGGCCAAGGCGGCGTAGAGGTGGGACAGGCCCTGCTTGTAGGCCGGGACCGCACCGGGCGCCCTCCGCGTGCCCTCGGGAAACACGATGAGCTGGCGTCCCTGCGCGATCGCGTCGGCGGCGGCCGCGTTCATCAGGCTCATGGCGCGTGCGCCCTTCGACCGGTCGATCGCCACCATGCCGCTGCGCGACAGGAACCAGCCGATCAGCGGGATGAACAGCAACTCGCGCTTGAGCACGTAGGCGAATTCGGGAAACACCGTGCACAGGGCCAGGGTCTCCAGCGCCGACTGGTGCTTGGCGCCGACCAGCATCGCACCGGCCGGGATGTTCTCCAGGCCGCGGAACTCGACCCGTATGCCGGCGACCACGCGCAGCAGCCAGAGCGTCACCCGCCCCCAGAACTGCGCCAGCCGCATCACCGCCCGTCCCGAGACCAGCGTCGGCAGGCCGCCGAACGCGATCAGCGTCGTGGCGGCGTAGAAGCAGAGGTTGAACGCGAGGGAGCGGACGGCGAGCATCGGGACCTTGCAGTGACACTCCCCTTTAGCGTGCCGGACCGGCGGCGGCCAAGCGTCGCCGTGGAGGCGCCGCGCCCGGCTTCCGGATCAGATGCCCTGTCGCGTGAGAAAATCGCGCATCCGGTCCGCGATCTCGCTCGCATGCGTCTCCAGGGCGAAGTGGCCGGCATCGAGCAAGCGGATCTCGGCCTCCGGCAGGTCGCGCCGGTAGGCCTCGGCGCCGGAGGGCAGGAAGAACGGATCGTTGCGGCCCCAGATCGCGAGAAGCGGCGGCTGGTGGGCCCGGAAATAGGCCTGGAAATCGGGATAGAGCGCCACGTTGGTGCGGTAGTCCAGGATCAGGTCGAGCTGGATCTCCTGCGCCTCCGGTCGGTGCATGTAAGCCGCGTCGAGGGTGTAGCCGTCGGGCGAGACGAGAGCCGGCGGCGCGCCGTGCTCGTACTGGAAGCGGATCGCCGCGTCGGTCAGCGAGGCGCGGCAGGCGTCCCGGTGCTCGGCGGTCGGCTCGCGCCAGTAGGCTTGCCACGGCCCCCATTCGGCACTGAGGCCCTCGACATAGGCGTTGCCGTTCTGGCTGACGATCGCGCTCACCCGCTCGGGGTGGCGCATCGCCAGCCGAAGGCCGGTGGGGGCACCGTAGTCGAAGAGGTAGAGGGCGTAGCGCGGCAGCGCGAGGGCCGCGACGAAGCCCTCGACCGTGTCGGCGAGCCGGTCGAAGCTGTAGGCGAAGGCGGCCCGCGCCGGCGCCCGGGTGTTGCCGAAGCCGGGCAGGTCGGGCGCGATCACCCGGTAGCGGTCGGCGAGACGCGGTATGAGATCGCGGAACATGTGTCCCGCCGTCGGGAAGCCGTGGAGCAGCAGGAGCACGGGTGCGTCCGCCGGGCCCGCCTCCCGATAGAACACCTCCACGTCGCCGACGATCTGCGTCCTGTACTGAACTGTCATGGGATGGACCTCCGGTGAGGGCGTCGGCGCGAGGGCCCGCGGCGTGGGTGCCGTCCCGGCCCGACCGGCCCTGGGAAGCAGCGCCGAGCCGAGGGCTGCCATGAGGGACCGTCTGTCCCATCCGTGCCGGTCGTCCGCCATGCCCGGAGCCTCCGCGTTGCGCTGAGGACCCGATGTAATCTGATCGGATCGGTGCAAGAATATCGCGATCGCGCAATTCATCCTTTCAGAAACGGCAACGATGGATCGGCTCGACGCCATGGCCCTGCTCGTCGCCGCGATCGACGAAGGATCGCTCGCCGCCGCGGCGCGCAAGCTCGGGCGCTCGCCCGCCACCGTCACGCGCGCGGTCGCCATCCTGGAGGCCCGTCTCGGCGAACGGCTCCTGCACCGGACGACGCGTCGGATGAAGCCGACGCCGTTCGGCGAGCGCCAGGCCGCCGTCTATCGCGGGGTGCTCGCCGAGCTTGCTGAGGCGGAGGCGGGCGCCCGGTCCGGACGGTTGGAAGGGACGATCGCGCTCACCGCGCCGGAACTGTTCGGGCGCCTGGAGCTGATGCCGGTGCTGGAGGCGTTCCTGGCCGAGCATGACGGCGTGCGGGCGCGCGTGCTGTTCCTGAACCGCGTGGTCGACCTCGTCGAGGAGGGAATCGATCTCGCCGTACGGCTGGCGCCCCTCCGCGATTCCGCGATCCGCGCGGTCCGGCTCGGCGAGGTCCGGCCCCTCCTGTGCGCCAGCCCGGACTACCTCGCCCGGCACGGCGTGCCCGACACGCCGGCCGGCCTCCGCGACCACGTCTGCATCGGCGCCGAGGAGGCGAGCGCGCACATGCTCTGGCGGTTCTCCGCGCCGGGCGAGGCGCGTTCGCGGGTCCTCTCCGTGGCGATTCGCCCGCGGATCGCCCTCAGCGGAGCGGGCGCGGCCATCGATTCCGCCCTGCGCGGCAGCGGCATCTGCCGGTCGTTCTCGTATCAGGTCGC
>CAZZZJ010000215.1:0-3017 GCA_964658355.1 Beijerinckiaceae bacterium | reverse complement strand
GCCGCGCGGTCGGCATAGGCCGGCTTCATCGCCTCGGCCATGGTGTGGATCGCGGCGGCGCTCCCCGCGCCCATTGCCGATAGGTCGAAGCCTTCGAGGATGTTCAGGATCTCGATCAGGTGGACGCCGCCCGACGAGGGCGGCGGCATCGAGACGACCTCGTAGCCGCGGTAGCTGCCGCGCACCGGCCGGCGGATCGCGGGCCGGTAGGCGGCCAGATCCGCCTCCGTCATCGGGCCGCCGGCCTCGCGCACCGCGCCGGCGATCCGCCGGGCGATCGGGCCGGCGTAGAACGCATCCGGGCCGCCCTCGGCGATGGCGCGCAGGGTGCCGGCGAGGTCCGCCTGCACGAGGGTGTCGCCCCGCGGCAGGGGGGCGTCGCCGCGGAAGAAGATCGTCCGGGTCGAGGGCCAGCGCCCGAGCAGGCCGGCCGAGCGCGGCAGGGAATCGGCGAGCCCTCCGGCGACCGGGATGCCGGTGCGGGCGAGGGTTTCGGCCGGCGCGACCAGGTCGGCCAGCGACAGCTTGCCCGATCCGTAGAGGCGGTGGGCCTCCGCCAGCCCCCGCACCGTGCCGGGGACGCCGACGGCCTTGCCGGTGCGCCGCGAGGCGTCCCGGTCCGGCTCGCCGCCGGGCGCCAGGAACATGCCGGCGGTCGCGGCCGCCGGCGCGGTCTCGCGATAATCGATCGCCACGGTCTCGTGCCGGTCGGCCAGATGCACGAGCATGAAGCCGCCGCCGCCGAGGTTGCCCGCCTGCGGCAGAGTCACGGCCAGCGCGAAGCCGACGGCGACCGCGGCGTCGACCGCGTTGCCGCCGCGTTTCAGGATCTCGACACCGATCCGCGTCGCTTGCGCCTCCTGGCTCGCGACCATGCCGTGCTCGGCCAGCACCGGCAGCACCCGCGCATCGTCGGAGGGGATCGGCGGCGTGGCGATCGGTTGCGCGAAGACCGGCCCGCCCAGTGCGAGCAGGAGGGCAAGGGCGGCGCGCGCTATGACAGACAAGGGCGTCTCCGGTTGAGGGCGCCGGTCCCGGCGAAACGCCGCCCGAGGAAGGCGCCCTGCCGGTCGCCGCTCCTCGTCAATGCACTTTTGCGCCCAACTCGCCGAGGTGCCGCTCGACGATCCGGTGCGTCTCTGCGGCGAAGGCCTTGAGATCCGGATTGGTACCGGACTTCGCCTCCTTGGCGAAGGCTGCGCCGTCGGCGTCGTGGATCTTCTTCATGTCGGCGATGTAGGCGGCATCGAACTCCGCGTTCGGCAGGGCGCTCATCCTGTCGAGCCGCGCCTGGAAATCCGTATCGAGCTTGTCCGGAAAGGCGAGGCCGTTCGCGGTCGCGATGGACTTGAGCTTGTCGCCGACCAGCATGTGGTCGTGGGTTTCGGTGTTGCCCTGGTCCTTCACGTCCTGCGCCGTGCCCTTCCGCTCGGCGAGCTTGCCGAGCTGCACTTCGTACATCCCGCCCTGCGAGACCTTGGCAACGAAGGACTTGTCGGCGTCGGAGACCGGGTCGGCCGCAAGCACGCTCGTGGTCATCGCGAGCGTGACGAGCAGGGCAGGAGAGAGACGAGCATAGGGCATCGCGTGAATCCTCGTTCGATCGCGAGGGCAACGGCACCCGCTCGGCAAAGGATGCATCATCGTCAGTTCGGGCAGAGATGGACGCACTCACGAATGCGTGCCCGAGTCGCCGCGGAGCCGGCATCACTCCGCTTGCCGCCGGGTGACCAGCGTACGGTTCGGCTCGACCTCGCCCGTGTCCTGGTAGAGCGGCACGATCGCCCGCAGCCAGCCGCGGGTCTCCGGACCGCCGTAATTGCGCTCGACCACGTCGCGGGTGAGGGAGGCCTGGAGGTTCACCGGCCCGAAATTGTAGCCGACGAGGGCGCCCATCGCGATCTGCCCCTGCGGCCGGTCGCTGCCGATCCCGGTCGGCAGGTCCGTCGAGCCGAAGGCCACGGCCCCGACCTGCCACTGGCCGAACTTCTTCGTCGCCGTGAGATCGAGGTTGAGATAGTCCGGGTACAGCGTGCCGCCGGGCGAGCGGTCGTCGATGAAGATCCCGTGCAGGAGGTTGGCGGTCAGGTTCCAGCCGTCGCCGGTGTAGCTCAGGGCGAAGCGCTGGGTCAGCGAGGCCGACTGGGTGAGGAAGCGGGTCTCGATCGGCAGGTAGCCCCCGAACAGGTAGCTGAACCCGAAATCGTTTCCGAGGTCCCAGGCGAGCTGCGCGGCGAGCAGTTGCTGCCCGATGCCGCTCTGGTAGGGCGCGCCGCGCGCGCTCGAGGCCGCCACCGGCTGCGTGAAGAGGAACTGCAGCCGCGCATCGGCGATCGTCCACGGCGTCGCCCAGGCGAAGGTCGGCAGGTTGACGTTCGACTGGGAATCGAGGGGCCGCGTGTCGCGGACGCCGAAGCTCGACAGGTTCACGAAATAGAGCCCGACCGGCAGCTGCGCCCCCACCGGCAGGCCTACGGTCTGACCCGGCTGCGCCGCCGAGGCCGCCAGCGCGGGCGCACCGGGCAGCAGGGCCGTGAGCAGGGCGAGGGCGGTCCGGGCCGTCCACGGGCGGCGTGCGATCATCGTTCGTCCCTCGGCGCCGACAGGTGATCCTGTGCGGCTTCACCGAGGTTCGACGGTCCGGGGACCCCGAGGCATCCCGCGGGAGCGCCCCGACGAGCGGCAAGTGTCGCGGAAACGTCACGCGGGCGGTGCGGCCCGACCGGCCTTGTGCCCGGCCTTCCGCCCGGCGATCGCCCAATACACCAGCCCGGCCCCGGCTCCCGCCAGGAACAGGATCGCGGTGACGCGCGCCTCCGCCGCGAGCGCCGTGCCGCCGGGGCGAACCGCCCCGCGTGCGAGCCAGGGGAGGGCGGCGGTGATCAGGCCGCATCCGCCGCCGTACCAGAGGAGGCTTCGCCACCGCAGGGTCTCGCCGACCAGGGCCGTGAGAACCGGCGGCACCGCCAGCAGCACGAAGGCCGCATGGGCCAGTCCCGCCAGGACCCATGCGACGC
>CAZZZJ010000214.1:0-6041 GCA_964658355.1 Beijerinckiaceae bacterium | reverse complement strand
CGATCTGCTTGGCATCAGCGGGCTTGGCGGCATCCGCCGGCTTCGCGTCGGCGGCCTTCTCGACCGCCGGCAGCGGCTTGGGGCTGTCGGACAGGGTGTGGAGGTAGGCGATGACGTTGGCGCGTTCCTGCGGCGCACCGATGCCGGCGAACGCCATCTTCGTGCCCTTCACGTAGGCCTTCGGGCTCGTGAGGAACTCGTCGAGGTCGGCGTAGGCCCAGGCGCCGCCCTTCTCCTTCATGCCGGCGGAGTACTCGAAGCCCTCGTGGCTGCCCTTCTTGCGCTCGACCACGTCCCAGAGATCGGGGCCGACCTTGTTCGGGCCGCCCTTCTCGAAGCTGTGGCAGGCCTGGCAGGCCTTGGTGCCGCCCTGGCCCTTCTCGACGTTGGCGGAGGCGAGCCGCACCGCGATCGGCTCGACCTTGGCGGCCTCGGGCGCGGCCGCGCTCTCCTCCTTGGCCTCCGGCAGGTCGTAGCCGGCCTTCCCGGCGGGCTTGGGATGATAGATCAGCTCGGCGACGAACCCCGATCCGGCCACCAACAGCAGGGCGCCGAGGACCGCACCGGCCACCTTGTTCAGCTCGAACGAGTCCATGCTGTCCTCAACTCCTGTCGCGCTGCGCGGCGGGGCGAATTCGAGCCCGGCATGCCGATGCCGGACTTTGGAAGATTTCGAGGGTGCTTAGCCGTTCGAAGCCGATCTTGACAATGGCGGAGTGGGTGACAGCCGGCACACGATTGGTCGCAGAGCCGTCCCGGCCCGGGCTTCCCGCCCGGCGCAGGCTTCGATGACAAGGTGGCGGGCGCCTGTTAAGCACCGGCCCGCGGCCCGGTCGCCGCGCCGCAGATCCCCTTCGCGATGTCCGATCCCCTCATCCTGATCCCCGCCCGCCTCGCGGCGACGCGCCTGCCGAACAAGCCCCTGGCGCTGATCGCCGGCGAGGCGATGATCGTCCATGTCTGGCGCCGCGCGGTCGAGGCCGGGCTCGGCCCGGTGGTGGTCGCCACCGACACCGCGGAGATCGCCGCCGCGGTCGAGGCGGTGGGCGGCGTCGCGGTGATGACGCGGGCGGACCATCCGTCGGGCTCCGACCGTCTCGCCGAGGCGCTGGAGATCGTCGATCCGCAGGGGAACCACGACGTCGTCGTCAACGTGCAGGGCGACCTGCCGACGATCGATCCGCGGGCGATCGGCGCGGCGGTGGCGCTGCTCGCCGACCGCGCGGTCGATATCGCCACGCTCTGCGCAGCCATCACCGATCCGGCCGAGGCCGGCAACCCGAACGTGGTCAAGCTCGTCGGGCACCATGTCGCGCCGCAGCGCCTGCACGCGCTCTACTTCACCCGTGCCCGCGCACCCTGGGGCGACGGGCCGCTGTTCCACCATATCGGGCTCTACGCCTATCGCCGCCGGGCGCTCGCGCGGTTCATGGCGCTGCCCCCGGGCGAGCTCGAGACCCGCGAGAAGCTGGAGCAGCTCCGCGCCCTTGAGGCCGGCCTGCGCATCGACGCCGCGCTGGTCGACGACCTGCCGCTCGGCGTCGACACCCCCGCCGACCTCGAGCGCGCCCGTGCGCTGCTCGGCGCCCGCCGCCTCAACTGACGCATTCGATGACCGATTCCCAGACCATCAGCTACCAGGGCGAGCCCGGCGCCAACTCGCACATCATCTGCGCGGAGGCCTATCCGGACTGGACGCCGCTGCCCTGCCCCACCTTCGAAGACGCCTTCGCGGCGGTGACGGAAGGGCGGGCGCAGGCCGCGATGATCCCGATCGAGAACTCGATCGCGGGGCGCGTGGCCGACATCCACCACCTGATCCCGACCTCGGCGCTGCACATCGTCGCCGAGCACTTCCTGCCGATCCACTTCCAGCTCATGGTCCTGCCGGGCACGACGATCGAGGACCTCAAGTCGGTCCACACCCACGTCCACGCCCTGGGCCAGTGCCGCCGCATCATCCGGCGGCTCGGCCTCAAGGCGGTGGTGGCCGGCGACACCGCGGGCGCCGCCCGCGAGGTGATGGAGGCGGGCGATTCCTCCCGTGCGGCGTTGGCGCCCGCTCTGGCGGCCGAGGTCTACGGCCTCGACATCCTCGCCCGCGACGTTGAGGACGAGGCCCACAACACCACCCGCTTCGTGGTGTTCCGACCGGACCCGATCCCGGTTCCGGCCGATGCGGGGCCGATGGTGACGAGCTTCGTCTTCCGGGTGCGCAACATCCCGGCCGCGCTCTACAAGGCGCTCGGGGGCTTCGCCACCAACGGCGTCAACATGTCGAAGCTCGAGAGCTACATGGTCGAGGGCCAGTTCACCGCGACGCAGTTCTACGCCGAGGTCGACGGCCACCCCGACGAGCCGGGCTTGGCCCGCGCGCTCGCCGAGCTCGCGTATTTTTCGCGCGAGTTGCGGATCGTGGGCACGTATCCGGCGCATCCGTTCCGCGACGCGGCGCGCCCGGCGGCGGAGTAGGTCACTCCCGCCCGATCACCCGATCGACAACCACGTCCGACCAGAAGCCCGGCCGGAACCCGCGCTTCAGCGCCTCGGGATCGTAGACGGTCTCGACCCAGGTCAGGAAGTCGAGCCCCTGGGCCGCGCCCTCCACGGCGTAGCGTTCGAAGAACGCGTCCAGGATTCCCGTCTTGGCGAAACGGAAATGGCCGTAGCGGGCCGAGAGCTGGCGGGCGGCCTCCGCCACCGGGCGGTTCTCGTGCAGGATCAGGTAGAGGGCGGCGCCCAGGCCCGCCCGGTCGGCGCCCGACTTGCAGTGCATCACCGCCGGGTATTCGAGGCCGGCGAAGAAGTCGCGGGCCGCCAGGATCGTCTCGCGCGCGGGCGCCTCGCGGGAGCGCAGCACGAACTCGACCAGGGTGAGCCCGTGGCGTTCGCAGGCCTCCCGCTCCAGTGGCCAGGAGCCGTGCTCGCGTCCGCCGCGCAGCGAGATCACCGTGCGCACCCCCTCGGCGCGGAAGCGCGCGAACTGGTGGGGTCCCGGTTGGGCCGCACGCCACATCTTGCCCGTGCCGATCCGGTGACGGTTGAGATAGGCCATCCGGAAGATGCCGTGGTCGACGAACAGCATGTTCGCCCAGGCGCCGAGTCGTGCCGGCGCGCCGCTGATCGGCCGCGCGAAGCGCGCGATGCGGGCCATGCGCCGGGCGTAGCGGGTCTCGGGGCTGAGGAAGCGGTTGAACACGGGCTCTCGGGGTGCGCGAGGGGCAGGCTCTATCAGCGCACCCCCGGGGCGGCAATTCGGCATCCTCCTTGCCTGCCGGTTCGCCTGTCTCCCGCTGCCTTCTGTTCGCCCCGATCGCGGGCGAACCTGATCGCCCGCCGCGGGTTGCCAGCCTGCGAAGCGACGATCGAAAGAGGGTCCAGCCATGAGCACCCGCACCACGAGCATCCGCCGGGCCCGCAACGCGGATGTCGGCGCGCTGTCGGCGGTGTTCGATGCAGCCTGGCGCGAGGCCTATCGCGGGATCATCCCGGGCGTCGCCCTCGAGCGGCTGATTTCCCAGCGCGATGGCGCCTGGTGGCGCTCGGCGCTCAAGCGCGGCCGGCCGGTCGCCGTGGTCGAGACCGCCGACACGGTGGTCGGCTACGCGTCCTACGGCCGGGCCCGCAGCCGCTCGCTCGGCGTCGAGGGCGAGATCGACGAACTCTACTTTCGTCCCGAATATCAGGGTGTCGGCCTCGGGCGGCGCCTGTTCCTGGCGGTGCGCAACGATCTCGCCGACCACGGCCTGACCCGGATCGGCGCCTGGACGCTGGAGGACAATGCCCGCGCCGCCGACTTCTACGCCGGCCTCGGCGGACGTCCCGGTCCCCGGGCGCTCGACAGGCTGGCCGGGGTGCCGCTGCCCAAAGTCGGCTACCTGTTCGGCTGACGGTTTTTCGCGATCGTCGCGGCGCGCGGCCCGGCGCGGATTTGCTTCGCGCGCCAAGGGCCTTATGAGACCGGCGCAACGGGGCGAGGCCCCGACTCTCGGGATACGCCAGCGCCATGATCATCGACAACATCTCGATCGGCAAGAACCCGCCGCACGACGTCAACGTCATCATCGAGGTGCCGCTCGGCGGCGAGCCGATCAAGTACGAGATGGACAAGGAGGCCGGCGCGCTCGTCGTCGACCGCTTCCTCTACACCCCGATGTTCTATCCGGGGAATTACGGCTTCATCCCGCACACGCTGTCGGGCGACGGCGACCCCTGCGACGTGCTCATCGCCAACACCCGCGCCGTTCTGCCGGGCGCGATCATGAGCGCGCGCCCCGTCGGCGTGATGGTGATGGAGGACGAGGGCGGCGAGGACGAGAAGATCATCGCCGTGCCCTCGCGCCACCTGACCAAGCGCTACGACCGGATCGAGAACTACACCGACCTGCCCGAGATCACGATCCACCAGATCCAGCACTTCTTCGAGCACTACAAGGACCTCGAGCCCGGCAAGTGGGTGAAGTTCGTACGCTGGGGCGACAAGGCCGAGGCCCATCGCCTGATCCAGGAAGGCATCGACCGCGCCACGAAGGCCAAGACCAAGGCCTGACGGCCGCCGCCGCGACGCCCCTCCCCGTCCGACGGGGAGGGGCGTCGCAGACGGCGCGATCCCATCCACGACCTCATCCCGAGATGCGGCGTCAGCCGCCTCCTCAGAGCGCCTCGCCGCGCAGCAGCCGCGGCTGCCGGCCGCGCGCGGCGGCGGCCTCGCCGACGAAGAAGCGCTTGAGGCCGGGCAGCCGGTCGACGAGGCCGAGGCCGAGGTCGCGGGCCATCCGCAGCGGCAGGGCGTCGTTGGAAAAGAGCCGGTTGAGCCCGTCGGTCGCCGCCGCCATCGCCAGCGTGTCGAACCGGCGCGCCCGCTCGTAGGCGACGAGCACGTCCGACGCGCCGGGATCGAGCCCGAGGCGCAGGGCGCCGGTGACCGCTTCGGCCAAAGCCGCCGCGTCCGCCAGGCCGAGGTTGAGCCCCTGGCCGGCGATCGGGTGGATGACGTGGGCGGCATCCCCCAGGAGCGCGAGGCGCTCCGCGCGGAACCGCCGGGCGATGCCGAAGGCGAGCGGATGGGCGCTCGGCCCCGCCTCCAGGCTCAGCCGGCCGAGGTTGGGCGTGAACCGGCGTTCGATCTCGGCCAGCACCGCCTCCGGCCCCCCACCGAGGAGGGCGGCGACATCGGCCGCCCGCTCGGTCCAGACGATCGAGGAGCGGTGGCCCTGCGGCCCGTCGGCCAGCGGCAGGATCGCGAAGGGTCCGCTCGGAAGGAAATGCTCGGTCGCCCGCCCCTGGTGCGGACGCGCGTGCCGGATCGTCGCGACGATGCCCGATTGCGGGTAGGACCAGCCGACCCAGCCGATCCCGGCCGCCTCGCGCAGGCGCGAGCGCGCGCCGTCGGCGGCCACGAGCAGGGCGGCCCGAACGGAGCGGCCATCGGTCAGCGCCGCGCGGATCGTGTCGCCGTCGGGCACCGCGCCAGCGATGCCGACCGCGTCCAGGGCGACGCCGGCCGCCTCGCAGGCCGAACGGAGTGCTGCGACCAGAGCCTCCGCCTCGACCATGTGGGCGAAGGGGCCGTCCGAGTCCCGCGGCCCCTGCGCGAAGGTCAGGAAGACCGGGCGGACCGGGTCGGCGAGCCGGCTGTCGCTGATCGCCATCTCGGTGATCGGCTCGACGGCCGCCCCGAGCCGCTCCCAGATCCCGAGCCGCTCCAGCATCCGCCGGCCGCCCGCCGCGATGGCGAAGGCCCGGCCCCGCTGCCGCTCGGCCGCGACCGGAAGCCCGGGATCGCAGACCGTGACCGCGAGCGCCTCGCCGTGTGCCTGGCGCAAAGCCAGGGCCAGCGACAGGCCCGGGATGCCCGCGCCCGCGAGCAGGAGGTGGCGGCTGCCCGGGCGGGTCGTCGAACCCCTCATCGCCTCGTCCTCATCGTTCGCCAAGTTTGTGCGGCAGGATCGTGTTCGTACGGCACGATCGTGCGTCGAGCGCCGGAGTGACACCGCTTCCGTCGGCAGGCAACGTCCGGACGCGGCAAGTGGGCCCGAAGC
>CAZZZJ010000213.1:0-6051 GCA_964658355.1 Beijerinckiaceae bacterium | reverse complement strand
TCACACTCGCTGCCATCGTCCTATGGCTCAGATAACTGTCCACACGACCTAGAGCGACTTGCCGTCGTGCCACACGCAATTGCTTGCGAGAATCGCCAGATTCACGTCCGATTTCTGAGGCTGCGGCAAGGTTTTACCGTCCATGGCGAGATCGATCTTGATCTCCACCTGGCCCTTCGACTCGTTGGAGCGGCGCGAGAAGTAGCAGTACTGCTGGTAGGGCTGGTCGGCGCTGTCCTTGAAGTTCCAGCCGGTGACGATCTGCCCGTCGAGATAGGGCACCTGCTTGAAGACGGTGAACGTCGTGTTGACGATCGCCTTCGAGGCCGGCGCCGCGTCCGCTCCGAGTTGCGCCTTCGTCGGCGTCGGGGCGCCGGCGGCCTTCGGCAATCCGCCTTCGAGCTTCAGGACGTTGTCCGTCAGCGTCACCTCGCCCTTGGTCTTGAGCGTGACGTCGGAGAGGGCCGCCTGCATCGCCGCGGCGATCTTCTCGGCGGCCGTGTCGAACTGGTTCATCGTGGCCCAGCCATAGGCCGCCGCACCGATGCCGATACCGGCCAGAGCCGCGAAGATTCCGGCCCCGGCCGCCCGGAACAGGAAAGCGCGGGCGAAGACGATGCGGGATTCCGCCCGCAGCCGGCCGTTGACCTGTTGCGCGAGCGCGATGTTCTCGGGCGACCCTTGCGCGACGTAGCTCATGCGCCCGCTCCCGCGGTGGCGGCCGGCAGGATCGGCTGGTTGGCCGCGGTGATTCCGGGCGCAACGCCCGAGGCCGGCCGGTTCATCGGGATCACCGCCCCCGTCGCCGCCTCGCGGTTCGGCCGCGGCAGGATCGGTTCGAGGTTCTGCTTCAGCGCCTCGGTGATCGATTCGAGCATGTAGGGCGTCGCTTCCGGGTTCACGGCGGCGCCGAGGTCGTCCTCGTCCATGAAGGTCTTGCGCACCGAGACCGCGCAGAGTGCCAGGATCGTCGAGGCGAAGGCGGCGCACAGGGCCGGCAGGAACACGAAGATCCGAAGGAAGGCGTGCACCTGCTGCTCGGACACGTCGATCGGGTCGACGCCGTAGACCATCGCCGTGAAGGAATGGAGCTGCGAGCGGTTCACCGCGTTGCGATACGCCTGCTCGGCGTCGGCGACCTTGCGCTCGGCCGCGCCGCGATCGAGCTGCGCGCGTGCCTTGCGCGCCTCCTCGAGATCCTTGGTCAGCACGCCGCGGTCGGCCGAGGCCTTGGAGACGCTCGCCGAGAGCGTGGCGGTGCGCGGATCGGTGACGCATTTCAGGTTCTGGTAGCGCACGCCGCGGCTGTTGGTGCCGAACACCTTCTCGCAGCGCTGGGCCGGCAGGGCGGAGAGCTGCGCCGCGTTGTCGGCGGAGCGCTTCTCGATCTGGTCGAGTTCGGTCGTGTACTGGGCGACGCGGGCATCGGCCGCAGCGATCCGGTTGTCGATGGTGCCACGGTCGGCCTGCGCGTCCTTGAGCGCGGTCTTGGTCTTGGATGCCTCCATCAGGCGGGGATGGAACATCATCTCGCCGAGCTGAGAGACCGACTTCGTCGTCACGCCGGCGGCGAAGATGATTCCCACGATGGCGAGCGCGCGGATGAAGTACGAGCGCTGCGTCCGCGCCAGGATGCCGAGCGGCACGCGGCACAGCTCCACCGCGGCATAGACCAGCGGCGCCAGCAGCATGAAGTAGAAGGCGTGGTTGTCGCCGTCGCTGTAGACGGCGGCGAACAGCCACGCGCCCCAGAGCGAGGCGCCGATCACCATGAACTCGACGAGGTAGGCGATCGCGACGTAACCCCACTTGATGCGGTAGCCCTTCTCGACGTGGCGCTCGTGCGTCCACCTCTCGGACTCGATGGCCCAGGCGCGGCGCTCGCGCTGGACCTCCCGGCTCGGGGGCATCTTTCGCATGGGGCTCTCTAAGCTCGGATCGTACGCGACGCGGAGTTGAGCGTAACCGTTCGTTAACGGCTTCCGTTACGCGGGCATTGTGCCGAATTTGGGCCATGCGGCGGCCATCCACCGGAACCGCGGCCAGGGTGGCGCAAATGCCTCACCTCGCGGGCCCGGCCGTCCGCGCCCGGCCGACCAATCGTGCTTGCGCGGCGATTCCCGGTTGCCCGTGCGGCGCCCACCTCGCATGATCGCGCCGGCCCCAGCACAGCGACACGCGACCAAGAGGTTCGAACCGACCGCCGATGCCCGACGTCCATGCCGGCTCCTACAAGGAAGCGATCCTGTTTCTCGTCACCGCGGGCGTGGTGGTGCCGCTGTTCCACCGCCTGCGCATCAGCCCGGTGCTCGGCTTCATCGGGGCGGGCGCGCTTCTCGGTCCGTTCGGGCTCGGCCGTTTCTCGGACCAGTTCCACTGGGTCTCGCTGTTCACCATCGGCAACCGCACCGAGATCGCGCATCTCGCCGAGTTCGGCGTGATCTTCCTGATGTTCATGATCGGGGTCGAGCTGTCCTGGGAGCGGCTGCGGACCCTGCGGCGTCTGGTCTTCGGCCTCGGCTCGATCCAGGTGATCTGCTCGGCCCTCGTGATCGGGACGATCCTGTTCGGGCTGAAGGTGCCGCTGGCCGGCGCCGTGATCGTGGGAATCGCGCTGGCGCTGTCCTCGACCGCCGTGGTGCTGCCGGTCCTGGCCGAGCAGCGTCGCCTGAACACGCCGGCGGGGCGCGCGAGCTTCGCGGTGCTGCTCTTTCAGGACCTCGCGGTCGCTCCGGTGCTGTTCGCCATCGCGGTGTCGGGCCGCAGCGACGGCGCCGACATGGGCGGTGCGCTGGCACTGGCGCTGGCGCAAGCCGCCATCGCGCTCGTGCTGATCGTGGTCGCCGGCCGCCTGGCGCTTCGCCCGCTGTTCCACCTCGTGGCGCGCACCAAATCGGCCGAGCTGTTCATGGCGGCCTGCCTGCTCGTGATCGTCGCGACCGCGCTGACGGCGGCGGCCTCGGGCCTGTCGATGACGCTGGGCGCCTTCGTCGCCGGCCTGCTGCTTGCCGAGACCGAGTACCGCCGGGCCATCGAGGCCACGATCGATCCGTTCAAGGGCCTCCTGCTCGGGGTGTTCTTCGTCTCGGTGGGAATGAACCTCGATCCGGCGCAGCTACTGGCGGCGCCCGGCGCGATCCTGGGCCTGTCCTTCGCATTGCTGTTCATCAAGGCGGCGGTCGTGGTGATGGCGGCGCCCGCCCTGAAGCTCTCGCGGGCCGTGGCCCTGGAGACCGCGATGCTGCTCGGGCCGGGCGGAGAGTTCGCCTTCGTCCTGATCGGCGGGGCGATGGCCGGCGGCCTCGTGCCGGAGCCGGTCGGCGGCGCGGCGCTGATCGTCACCACCGTGACCATGATCATGATCCCGGGCCTCGCCGCGCTCGGCCGGCGGATCGGGAAGCGGGCGTCGAAGAACCAGCTCGGCCGGGTGCGCGCTGATCCGCCGCCGGACAAGCTGCAGGACCGGGTGATCGTCGCGGGCTACGGGCGGGTCGGGCGGCAGGTCGGCGAGATGCTGGCCCGTCACCAGATCCCCTACCTCGCCCTCGATGCGGACGCCGCCCGCGTCGCCGAGCAGCGCCGGCTCGGCAAGCCGGTCTATTTCGGGGATTCCTCGAACACCGAGCTGCTGCGCCGCTGCGACATCGCCACCGCGCGCGCGCTCGTCGTGACCCTGGACAATCCCCAGGCCGTCGAGGCGGTGGTCGTGGCCGCGCGGGCGGAGCGGGCGGACCTGACCATCGTCGCCCGGGCACGCGACGCCAAGCACGCGACGGCCCTCTATGAACTCGGCGTCGACGACGCCGTGCCGGAGACGATCGAGGCTTCGCTTCAGCTCTCGGAGGCGGTGCTCGTGGACGTCGGCGTGCCGATGGGCCTCGTCATCGCCTCGATCCACGAACGCCGCGACGAGTACCGCGCCATGCTCAAGCGCAAGGAGACCGACACGCGGCCGGTCTTCCGGGCGCGCCGCACCGTCGGCAAGGCGCCCGAGGCGCCCCGCGAGGTTCAACCCCAGGACGAGCCCGCCACCGTGGTGCGGCGAGCCTGAACCCCACGTGCCGCCAGGCGGCCGCCCTCAGACGAGGGTCGGCATCGCCTCGCCGTGCCAATCGCGCGGCTCCGCCTTCCGCGTCCTCGCCGGACGGGCCGGCTCGAACCCCTCGGCGAAGCTGCAGCGGTAGACGATCTCGTCCGGCGGTCCCAACCCCATCGAGAGCGGGACCGTCACCGTGTCGCCGTTGAAGCGCCAGCCGCGGGCGCCCTTGTCCCAGTACAGCCAGACCGTCCCGGGATGCCCCTTCAATGCGAAGACCGCAGCCTTCCGGGAAATAGCCTGGACCGTTCGCGGCAAGTACATGCCCTTGTCGCGATAGGCGGCACGGGCCGCCTCTGGTTGGCGGTCCATGAAGGTGTTGCGCACGACCTGAATCATCGCGCCCGGCTTCCCGAGAAACCGCTTGAATTCAGGCATATTACGTAGGATGACTGCCATCGCAGACCTCCTGATTCCGGACATGTAGACTCTTGTCACGCCCGGCTGGACTCGATGCATTCGAGATGATCGATTCCCATGACTGTTTGAGTGACCGTGCGAGTCTGACTCGACGGGATATCAACAGGAATCCGGACTTGTACCCAGGAATCCCGCTCTGTCCGGGTCGATCGTGCGCGTCGAGGGCCGTTCGGACCGTCGCCGCCGGCGCTTGACCCGACCGTCGCCGCGGGGCGTTATCGGGGCATGCTGCTCCAGTTCTTCACCGCTTTGCGCGAGGCGCGCGTCCCCGTCTCGCTGCGCGAATATCTCGTCCTCCTCGGCGCCCTCGAGCGCGATCTGGCCGATAAGCGGGTCGAGGAATTCTACTTCCTCGCGCGCACGGCCCTGGTGAAGGACGAGGGCCATCTCGACCGCTTCGATCGGGTGTTCGGCGCCGTTTTCAAGGGTTTGGCGACCGTCGGGGAGGCGGTGGCGCCCACCGCGATCCCGGAGGAATGGCTACGGAAGCTCGCCGAGAAATACCTCACCGACGCCGAGAAGGCCGAGATGAAGGCGCTGGGCTGGGACAAGCTGTTCGAGACCCTCAAGCAGCGCCTCGCCGAGCAGAAGGAACGCCACCAAGGCGGGTCCAAGTGGATCGGCACCGGCGGCACGTCGCCGTTCGGCGCCTACGGCTACAATCCGGAGGGCATCCGGATCGGCCAGGACGGAAACCGCAACTTCCGCGCGGTGAAGGTCTGGGACAAGCGCGACTTCAAGGACCTCGACGACACGGTCGAGCTCGGGACCCGCACCATGCGGCTGGCACTGCGGCGCCTGCGCCGCTTCGCCCGCACCGGGGCCGCCGAGGAACTCGACCTCGACGGCACCATCCGCGAGAGCGCCCGCCAGGGCTACATCGACGTGCGCCTGCGGCCCGAGCGGCGCAACGCCGTGAAGGTGCTGCTGTTCCTCGACGTCGGCGGTTCGATGGATTGGCACGTCGAGCAGGTCGAGGAGCTGTTCTCTGCCGCGCGCTCGGAGTTCAAGCACTTCGCGCATTTCTACTTCCACAACTGCCCCTACGAGGCGGTGTGGACCGAGAACCGCCGCCGCCACGACGAGACGACGCCGCTGCTCGACGTGATCCGCACCTATCCGTCGGATTACCGCGTGGTTTTCGTGGGCGACGCCTCGATGAGCCCCTACGAGATCGCCGCGCCCGGCGGGTCGGTCGAGCACTGGAACGAGGAGCCCGGCGCGGCCTGGGTGCAGCGCGTCCTCGCGCATTTCCCGAAGGCGGTGTGGCTCAATCCGGTACCCGCACCGCAATGGGCCTACACCCAGTCGATCGGGATGATGCGGCAGCTGTTTTCCGACCGGATGTTCCCGCTGACGCTGGAAGGCCTCGACGGCGCGATGCGGGCGTTGCTGCGGTAGTGGGCAAGCCGCCCGCCGGGCCCGATCGGCCGCCGCAGGAAGGGTTCGCAGCCCTCGTCCCGGAATTCGACGTGTCCGACCTCGCCGCGAGCCTTCGGTTCTGGTGCGACGGGCTGGGGTTCCGGGTGGCGTAT
>CAZZZJ010000212.1:0-6056 GCA_964658355.1 Beijerinckiaceae bacterium | reverse complement strand
TCGATGAGCGTCAGCGCGACGCCGCGATAGAGCAGGCCGGTATCGAGATGGGGCAGGCCGTAATGCCGGGCGAGACGCTGGGCGAGCGTGCCCTTGCCCGAAGCCGCCGGCCCGTCGATGGCGATGACCATGGGCATCGGGCTATTCCCCGATCCCGGCACCCAGCGCCTGCATCGTCGGCAGGAAGCTCGGGAAGCTCGTGGCGATCATCGCGCCGTCGTCGATGGTGACGGCCTCCTGGGTGGCCAGCCCCATCACCAGGAACGCCATGGCGATGCGGTGGTCGAGATGGGTCGCGACCGTGCCGCCACCCGCCGGCGCGGTGCCGTCTCCGTGGACGACGAGGTCGTCGCCTTCGACCAGGTGCGCGACGCCGTTGGCCTTCAGGCCGGCGGCCACGGCGGCCAAGCGGTCCGATTCCTTCACCCGCAGCTCATGCAGGCCGTTCATCCGCGTGGTGCCCTCGGCGAAGGCGGCGGCGACCGCGAGCACCGGATACTCGTCGATCATCGCCGGTGCCCGTTCCGCGGGCACATCGACGCCCTTGAGGCAGCTCGCGCGGACGCGCAGGTCCGCGACGGTCTCGCCGCCCTCCTCGCGCTCGCGCAGGCGCTCGATGTCGGCCCCCATCTCGATCAGGGTGGTGATGAGCCCTGTGCGCAGCGGGTTCATCATCACGCCCTCGATCGTGATCTCGGAATCCGGCACGATCAGCGCGGCCACTAGCGGGAAGGCCGCCGAGGACGGGTCGGCCGGCACCACCACGTCGGTCCCGCGCAGGGTCGGCTGGCCAATCAGGGTGATCGCGCGACCGTGGCCGTCCGGGCCGTGCGGCGCAACCGACACCTCCGCGCCGAATAGGCGCAGCATCCGCTCGGTGTGATCGCGGGTCGCCGCGGCCTCGATCACCGTCGTGGAGCCCGCGGCGTTGAGGCCGGCGAGGAGCACCGCGGACTTGATCTGCGCCGAGGCGGCCGGGGTCTCGTAGCGGATCGGGATCGCCTCGCGCGGGCCGCGCAGCGTCAGCGGGACCCGGCCGCCCTCGGCCTCCGCGAGCACCTGCGTGCCCATCAGTCGAAGCGGATCGAGGATGCGGCGCATCGGCCGGCTTCGCAGGGAGGCGTCGCCGTCGAAGGTCGCGGTGACCGGCTGCCCGCCGACGACGCCCATCATCAGCCGCGAGCCGGTGCCGGCATTGCCGAAATCGAGGGTCTCGGACGGATCGGACAGGCCGCCGATGCCGACCCCGCGGACCACCCAGCGCCCCTCGCCCAGGCGCTCCATGGAAGCGCCGAACGCGCGGGCGGCGGCCGCGGTGCGCAACACGTCGTCCCCCTCCAGAAGGCCCTCCACCCGCGTCTCGCCGATGGAGAGCAGGCCGAGAATCATCGCCCGGTGGGAAATCGACTTGTCGCCCGGCGGACGCAGCCGTCCGCGGAGAGGTGCGCCGGGCGCGGCGGTCAGCGGGGTCGGCTCGGAATCGTGGGACACGGGCGGTCAACTTCGCGAAGGATCAGGGGCGGGGCCCGCGGATCGCCGGGGAGGCGCACAGGCGCCGAAAGCCATCGCGTCGCGTGGCGTCGCGCGGGCACATCGGGCGGTCGGTTATCATGCGCGCCGCGATCCGTCATCCGAGGTGCGGTGCCGATCCGCCACATGCGCATGCCCGTTCCCGCCTCGAATGTGGCCGGCGAACCATCGCGCGTCGCTTTTCGGCAAAAAGGGGGTTGAGTCCGATCCGGGGCCCGCCTATAGAACCGCCCTCGCCGGACGGCATCGCCGGGCCAGCGAGACACCAGCGCGGACCTCCAGAGCCGCGGTGGACGAGAGTGGGGCCTTAGCTCAGCTGGGAGAGCGCTTCCATGGCATGGAAGAGGTCATCGGTTCGATCCCGTTAGGCTCCACCACTCCTCCTTTCTTTCGACCATGACGACGTTCCGCTGTCTCCGCCGCTCGCGCGGTGTTCGATGCGCGGGCCGGACACGTCCGCAAGTCACGTCGTTCCCAAGCGCCGAGCGACGGGGCGTGGCCGACAGCGATAGCCGGCTTTGAGAGCGACCGACGCATCGCACGACGCGCCGGACCGTTTCGCCGCGCGCCGCTCGGGAACCGAACCACATCTCGCGACCTTATCGATTTCAATCTGTGATTGTATCAGAGGTTGCGATGGTTGCGATCATGATGGCAGCGGTTCTCGGCTCGGGCCTGACCACGGTGCTTCTGGCGAAATTTGGCTTCTGGATCGTGCTTCTTGCGATGCCGCTGGGCGGAAGCGCTTCCGGTTTCGTCGCCGCCCTCGGCCTTGCGGCGGCGAAGGAGCGGCACCTGCGGAACCGGACCGCCCCGACGATGCGCCCCTTCGCGATCACCCGGTAAGCGATTGCCGATGACGGTGCCTTCGACCGGCGCCGAATTGCGACTGGTTTGGTGAGCGTCGACCGTTGATCCACGTCGCCTAACGGTGCCGATCCAGGAATTGCGCGAGGTAGGAACCGGCCGCCTCAGGCCGCTCGACGGCGAGGAGATGGGCGGCGCGCGGCAGCGTCACCAGTTCAGCTTGGGCGATTCCGCGGCAGATCTCCTCGGCCATCGCCGGGGGCGTCGCCGGGTCTTCGCGACCGGCGACGACCAGCGTCGGGGCGGTGATCGAGGCCAGCCGCGGGCGCAGGTCCATGCGGCCGATCGCGCCGCAGCAGACCGCGTATCCGGCCGCATCACAGGCGGCGAACGCCTGGCGAATCGGCTCGACCACATCTGGGCGCCGCTCTGGAAAGCCCGGCGTGAACCAGCGGGCGAGGGTCGCCTCGACGATCGCCCGCGTGCCCTCTTCCCGCACCGTCGCGGCGCGCGCGTTCCAGCTCGCCTCGCTCGGCATGTAGGCCGCAGTCGCCATCAGGGTGAGGCTCGTCACGCGGTCGGGCGCTGCGCTCGCCAGCGCCTGCATCGTCATTCCGCCCAGCGACAGCCCGACGGCGTGGATGCGGGCGATGCCGAGCTCGTCGAGCAGGCGCAGGAGATCGCCGGCGAGGTCGTCGATCTCGGCCGGTGCGTCCCGCGTCGCCGAGCCGCCATGGCCGCGCGTGTCGTACCGCAGGATGCGGTAGCGGTCCGCGAGGCGCGGGATGACCGTGTCCCACATTGCGAGCGTCGTGCCGAGGGAGTTGGAGAACGCCACCACGGGCGCATCGCGAGGCCCGGTGAGGATGTGGTGCAGGTGCGGGGCGGCCATCTCAGGCCCCCAGCCCGAGTGCGGCGCGCGCCTCGGCCGGGGTCGCCACCCGGCGGCCGTGGCGGCGCACGGCGTCGGCCGCCAGTCCGACGAGCTCGGCGTTGCTCGCGGCGAGTCGGTCCTTCGAGATCCGGATGTTGTCCTCAAGCCCCGTGCGCACCGCGTCGGCGCCGCGGGCCAGCGCCCATTCCATCACCACCGCTTGGTTTCGGCCGATGCCGGCCGCGGTCCAGGTGGCTCTGGGCAGGATGCGCCGGGCTTCGACGAGAAGGACGTCGAGCAGATGTTCGTCCGCCGGCATCGCATTCTGCACGCCCATCACGAACTGCACGTGCGGGCGGTCGTCGATCAGGCCGGCCTCCACGAGGCGCCACGCCCCGTGAAGGTGCGACAGATCGAAGATCTCGATCTCGGGCCGCACGCCGAACCGCTTCATCTGTGTGGCGAGGTCCGTGACCAGGGCGGCCGGATTCTCGTAGACGATGGTCGGGAAGTTCACCGAGCCGGTGGAGAGCGAGGCCATGTCCGGCCGATGCTGCAGCGAGAGCCCGCGGCTCGCCGGGTCTCGCCCGCGCCCGCCGGTGGAGAACTGCACGACGAGGCCGGGGCAGTGTCTGCGCAGGCCCTCCTGCACGGCGGCGAAGCGCTCGGGATCGGAGGACGGTGTCTCGTCGTCGTTGCGCACATGGATATGCGCCAGCGTCGCCCCGGCTTCGTAGGCCTCATGGGTCGATTCGATCTGCTCGGCCACGGTCACGGGAAGTGCCGAATTGTCCTTTTTGCGCGGCACCGAGCCGGTGATCGCCACGGCGATGACGACGGGTGCGCTGGTGTCGGTCTGGCTCATGGTCCCTCCGTGACTCGGCCGCGTCGTCGCGCGATGCGACGGATGTAGACCGTACGGCACGCGCGCAAACCCCGCGGCGGAGACAGCCTCGCTGCTCTGTCGGCGGTCGTGCCGGTGCGCGGTCCGCTTGATGCCGCAGCCGCGGCGGTTCATGGCTCGCGCATCCGCGCCGCGCGCGAAGGAGGATGCCATGAGCCGTCTCGTCACCGTGCTGAACGGTCCGAACCTGAACCTCCTCGGCAAGCGCCAGCCGGAGATCTACGGTCACGAGACACTGGCCGACGTCGAGGCGGCCTGCCGCGCGCTTGCGGGCGAACTCGGGCTCGCGGTGCAGTTCCGCCAGTCCAACCACGAGGGTGAGCTGATCGACTGGATCCATGCGGCGCGAGAGGATGCCGCCGGCATCGTCATCAACCCGGCCGCCCTCACCCACACCTCGGTGGCGCTGCTCGATGCGCTCAACGCCTTCGACGGGCCGGTGATCGAGGTCCACATCTCGAACGTCCACAAGCGCGAAGCCTTCCGGCATCATTCCTACGTGTCGCTGCGCGCCGACGGCGTCATCGCAGGGCTCGGCACCGAGGGCTACGGGTTGGCCCTGCGCCGCCTCGCCACCCTGATCGGCAGGGCTGAGCCCGCAAAGGCGGAGGGCTGATGCACGCACCCCGGCGGAGGTCCTGCCCGAACGGGGCGGTGGACCGCACCCGCGCCGTGCGCGCGGCGCATGGACGGTCCGGTCGCCGATGCCTATGGCGATGCGCGAGCCCGCATCCGTCGGTCCGGGCGCTTCTCCTGCTTGCGATGGCGATGTTCGGTGCGATGCGTCCCGTCTCGGCCGAACCGGCCCCGCCCATCGAGGCGGCGACGGGTCTGATCGAGGCCCTCCAATCCCGCATCCTGTCCGGCCACAGCGCCACGGCCGTGCTCGAGGCTTGGTGCGCCGAGCGCGGCCTCGCGGCCGAACCCCGCCTTGTCGCGCGCCGCGTTCCGGGGGCCGACAAGCCCCTCGGCACGGCCCAGCGCCGGCGGCTCGGCCTCTCGCCGGACGAGCCGGTACGCTACCGCCGTGTCCGGCTCGCCTGCGGCGCGCACGTCCTGTCCGAGGCAGACAACTGGTACGTTCCGAGCCGGCTGACACCCGCCATGAACGCGGCGCTGGATGAGACCGACGCGCCCTTCGGCCGGGTGGTACGCCCCCTGGAACCGACCCGCCGCAACGTGGCGCTCCGGCAGCTACGCGATCCGGCGGCCGCTCGCCCCGGCCCGGACGATCCACTGTTCGAGGTCGACGCGGTGCTCGCGACCGGTGCCGGCCTGCCGTTCTGCGAGGTGGCCGAGACCTATCTCGGGGCCGTGCTCGGCCGCGGACCCTAGCGCACGGAACCGGCTTGCGAGACGCCGGTGCAGGCGGCTATCTCGCCGTCGAACGTCCCGAACGGGCGGCACACTTGGAGGATTCGCATGAGACCGGCACTCGCGTTCGCCCCAGCCCTCGCGCTCGTCGCTGTCTGCCTCTCAGGCGGTGTCGCCCAGGCACAGAAAGCCGCCGACCCGTCGGGCATCTGGCTGACGGAGACCGGCGAGTCGAAGGTGCGGCTGTCGCGCTGCGGCGCCGGCTTCTGCGGCACCATCGTCAGCACCACGGGCAAGGGCCTCGACGCCAACAATCCGGACCCGGCGCTCCGCACCCGCAGCGTGGTCGGCGTGCAGATCGTGAACGCGACGAGCGCCACCGGCGACGGCTATTCCGGCACGCTCTACAACCCGAAGGACGGAAAGACATATTCCGGCTCGCTCAAGATGACCGGCCCGAATGCCATCGAAGTGTCGGGCTGCGTGATGAGCGTGTTCTGCAAGCGCCAGACCTGGAAGCGGGCGGGCTGAACGCTCAGCCCGCCGCAACCGCCGCGGTGATCGCCTCGAGGGCGGCCTGCGCGCCGGCGCCCTCGGGGCCACCGGCCTGGGCCATGTCGCGGCGCC
>CAZZZJ010000211.1:0-6073 GCA_964658355.1 Beijerinckiaceae bacterium | reverse complement strand
CGGCCCTCGGCGCGCGCCGCGGCATCGCCCGCCATCACGCGGCGCGCCCAGGCGACCTCGTCCGCGGTCGGGCCGAACCCTGCGTTGAGCAATGGGACCTGCGCGGGATGCACCGCCATCGCCCCGCGGAAGCCGAAGCGGCGCGCCCGCGCCACGGTCTCGGCGAAGGCGTCGAGGTCGGCGTAGGCGCCGATGCTGTCGATGAAGCCGAGGGGCACGATGCCGGCGGCGCGCGCGGCGCGCAGGACGGCATAGCTCGGCGCCAGCAAGGTATCGGGATCGGGCACCCCGCCCATCGCGGCGGCGTAATCCTCGGGGCCGAGGGTGATCGCCGCGACCCGAGGATCGGCCGTGGCGATCGCGTCGAGGCGGGGAAAGGCCGCCGGCGTCTCGACCTGCAGGACGAGACGCACCGATCCCGGCGTCATCGCGCGTTCGGTCTCGATCTCGGAGACCGCCTCGGCGATCTCGCGGACGAAGCCGGCCTCCTCGACCTTGGGAAGCACCAGGGCGGCGAGGCCCGGCACCACCGCCGCCTCGAGGTCGCGGGCGAGCATCCGCAGGCCGTGGTTCACCCGCACCATCGCCGCCGCGCCGTCGCGCCCGACCGCGGCGATCGTGGCCGGCAGCGCCGCACGCGCCGCCGCCTTCTCGCCCGGCGGCACCGCATCCTCGAGGTCGAGGATCAGGGCGTCGGCACCGCGTTTGTGCGCCCCCGCGACGAAGCGCGGCACATGGGCCGGCAGGAACAGGAGCGAGCGCCAGCGGGGCTGCGGTCGGGTCATCCCGGTCCTCACATCGCGCCGAGCGCGCGGGGAAGCCAGAGGGAGAGCCCCGGCCAGTACGTCACCAGCACGAGGAAGCCGAGCATCGTCAGGAGCCAGGGCAGCACCGCCACGGTGAGCTCGCTGATGCCCATATGCGCGATGCCGCTCGCCACGTAGAGGTTGAGCCCCACCGGCGGGTGGCACAGGCCCACCTCCATGTTGACCGCCATGATGATCCCGAAATGGATCGGGTCGATCCCGAGCTTCACCGCGATCGGGAACAGGATCGGCGCCATGATCAGCAGGATCGAGGACGGCTCCATCACGTTGCCGGCGATCAGCAGGATGACGTTGACCACGAGCAGGAACACCAGCGGGCTGAAGTTCTTGGCGATCAGCCACGCCGCCATCGTCTGCGGGATGTTCTCCGAGGTCATCAGGAACGAGAACAGCACCGCGTTGGTGATGATGTACAGGAGCATCGCGCTCATGTTGGCCGAGGCCAGGAGCACGCGCGGCACGTCGGAGAGCTTCAGGTCCCTGTAGACGAAGACCGCGATCACGAACGCGTAGACGGCGGCCGTCGCCGCCGCCTCGGTCGGCGTGAAGACGCCGGCATAGATGCCGCCGATCACCATCACCACGAGGAGCAGGCCCCACAGGCTCTCGCGGAAGGCGCGGAAGCGCTCCATCCAGGTGGCGCGCGGCATCCGCGGGTAGCCCCGCCGCCACGCGATCACCAGGGTGACGGCGGCGAGAAGGCCGGAGAGCACGAGGCCGGGCATGACGCCGGCCAGGAACAGGTTGCCGATCGACGAGTTCGTGGACACGCCGTAGAGCACGAGGATGATCGACGGCGGCACGAGGATGCCGAGCGCGCCCGAGGTGGTGATGATCCCGGCGCCGAAACGGCGCGGATAGCCCTCCGCCACCATCGCCGGCAGGATGATCGAGCCGATCGCCACCACCGTCGCGACGCTCGATCCCGACACGGCGGCGAACAGCGCGCAGGCGACCACCCCGGCGAGGCCCAGGCCTCCGGGCCAGTGCCCGACGAGCGAGGTGGTGAAGGCGATCATCCGCTTGGCCACCCCGCCATGCGACAGGAAGTTGCCGGCGAGGATGAAGAACGGGATCGCCATGATCGAGAAGTTCTCGATGCCGGTGAAGAGCTTCAGCGCCACGCTCTCGATCGGCACCTGGGTCAGCGTGAACAGGAAGGTCAGCACCGTCAGGCCGAGCGCGATCGAGATCGGCATGCCCGTCAGCATCAGGCCGAGGAGCAGGCCGAAGATGATCAGCGCGCTCATGCCGGGCCTCCGAGCTTGCCCATCTGCACGGGATCGACGCCCTCGACCGTCTCGACGCCGTCGACATGGGCATGGTCGCGGGCCGGCAGGTGGCCGGTCCGCAGATAGTGCCAGGCCACCTGGAGGAACCGGAAGCACATGAGATAGGAGCCGAGCGGGATCGCGAGGTAGACCAGCCAGACCGGGATCTCCATGTCGGGCGTGGTCTGGTCGGTGTGGGCGATGCGCCAGACGAAGTTGGTGCCGAGCGTGCCGACGATCGCCGTGAACAGGGCCCCGCAGAGCAGGCTCGTCAGCACCATGCCCTTGCGCGCCCGCGGCGGCAGCTTGTTCACCAGCACGTCGACGCCGACATGGATGCCGGTTCGGACGCCGTAGGCGGCACCGAACTTCGCGACCCAGATGAACATGTAGATGCACAATTCCTGCGCCCAGCCGAAGTCGAGGCGCTCGGTATAGGGCTGCAGCGCCGGCACGCCGGAGAGGAACCGGTGGACGACGGCGGCGAAGGTGATCAGCGTCGCGGCCGCCATCAGGCTACCGATCAGCACCTCTTCGAGCCGATCGAGGATCTTGAGCATCATGGCGTGAAGCGCCCCCGAGGTTCTTGCGGCGGACGCGGTCAGTTGTTGGCGCCGCCGGCCTCGGCTTCCTTGTTCAGCTCGGCCACGAGGTCCTTGCCGACGCGCGGGGCCATCTCCTTCTGCACGGGGAGCAGGGCCTTGCGCCACGCGGCCTTCTCGGCCTCGGTCGGCTCGTAGACGGTCGTCTTGCCGGTGGCGCGGATGTCGGCGAGCGCCTTGTCGTTGTCCTTCTGCGCGACGTCGTGCTCGTAGGTGGTGGCGTCGGCCATCGCGCCTTCCAGGGTCCTGCGGATGTCGGGCGGCAGCCCGTCCCAGAACGGCTTGTTCACGATCACCGCGTAGCCGACATAGCCGTGGTTCGACAGTGTCGCGTGCTTCTGCACCTCGTTGAGCTTCTGCGTGGTGACGTTCGAAGGCGGGTTCTCCTGACCGTCGACCACGCCGGTCTGCAGGGCCTGGTAGAGTTCCGAGAACGCCATCACCTGCGGCAGCGCGCCGACCGCCTTGAACTGCGCCTCCAGCACCTTCGAGGACTGGATACGGATCTTGAGGCCCTTGAGGTCCTCGGGCCCGTGCATCGGCTTGTTCGAGGTCATGATCTTGAAGCCGTTGTCCCAGTAGGCCAGCCCCTGGATACCCTTCGACTGCAGCTTCTTGAACAGGCCCTGCCCGATCGGCCCGTCCTGGACCTTCCGCAGCACGGTGTCGTTCGGGAAGATGTAGGGCAGGTCGAAGGCCTCGAACTCCTTGACGCCGAGCGGACCGAACTTGCTCGTCGAGGGCGCGAGCATCTGCACCGCCCCGAGCTGGAGCATCTCGACCTCTTCCTTGTCCTTGTAGAGCTGGCTGTTGGGATAGAGCTCGACCTTCACCGCGCCGTTGGTGCGCTCCTCGGCGAGCTTCTTGAACCGCTCGGCGCCCAGGCCCTTCGGGGTATCGGTCGTGGTGACGTGGCTGAACTTGATGACGATCGGCGTCTGCGCCTGCGCAGGACCGGTGCCGATCAGGCACGCGGCGGCCAGCAGCGTTCCCAGGATCCGAGACTTCATGGCGTCCTCCCGCAATTGTCTCCGGCATCGTTCCCGATGAGGGATCCGTGCCGATTATTATGGATACCCTCGCAAGCCGCTCCCGCTGCGGTCAAGACGCCGCGCGATCCGATCCGGTCGAGCGATGCCGGCGTGTCATTTTGGATCCGCACGCCGGCGCTTGTCCGTCTGCGCCGGCTCGGCGGCCTGCCGTTCCAGCACCGCGATCGCCACCACCGCGGCCCGCGCGACATGGAGCCGGCACGCGGCCTCCGCGGCGTCCCCGTCCCCGGTGACGATCGCCGCGGCGATCGTGCGGATCTCGGAGACGCTGTCCTTGAGCCGGCCCGGCTGGCTCATGGACGTCAGGCGAAGCAGGGTGATGCGGTTGTGCAGGGTGGTGAGCATCTGCCGGACGACGGCGTTGCCGCACCCGCGCATCAGCGTGGCGTAGAGGGCGGTCTTGGCCGCGATGAGCGCGCGGCGATCCGCGCCGGCCGCCGCTTGCGCGAAGCCCTCGACGTCGCGGCCGAGCGCCGCGATCTCGGCCTCGGGCCGAAGCTGCGCGAACGCGCGGCCGGCATAGCCTTCCAGCAAGCCGCGCACCGCGTAGAGGTCGCGGGCCTCCGCCGGCGTGACGACGGTCACCGACGGGCCGCGATGCGGCACCACGGTGACAAGCCCCTCCGCCTCCAGCTGGCGGATCGCCTCGCGGATCGAGGTGCGCCCGACCCCGGTGAGCTCGCAGAGCTCGCGCTCGACCAGTCTTTGCCCGGGCCGGAAGCGCCCCTCCGCGATCGCGGCGCGCAGCTTTTCCTCGACGAGCAGCCGAAGGGTCGCGGGATGGCGTTCGACGTGCAGGTCGAGATCCGGCACGAAGGTCAGAGGTCCGGGCCGACCGGGTCGCCGGTGATCGCCCCCTCGGCCTTCAGCACCTCGTGCGCCGCCTTGAACGCGTCGAGGCCGGCCGGGATTCCGCAATAGACCGTCGCGTGCAGCAGGGTCTCCTTGATCTCCTCCACGGTGACGCCGTTGGCGAGCGCGCCCTTCACGTGGAGGCGCAGCTCCGCCGGCTTGCCGAGCGCGGTCAGCATCGCGAGGTTGAGGAGGCTGCGCGTGCGCCGGTCGAGCCCCTCCCGAGTCCAGGCGTAGCCCCAGCACCATTCGGTGGTGATGCGCTGGAACGCCATCATGAAGTCGTCGGCCTTGGCGAGCCCGCCATCGACATACGCGGTGCCGAGCACCGCGCGCCGGACCTCCAGGCCCTTCTGGAACTGCTCGCTCTCGGCCATCGTGCCCTCACTGCTGAAACGTCCCGGATCGTGGACGCGACAAAATTGTCTGTCAATCTGCAGACAAGACGGAATTTGCGTCGCAAAATTCAGCTTTATCTGGCGCCATTGACGGATTGTCTGACGATTTGCATGCTGGGTTCGATGGGCCAGGCTCCGCCTGAGACGGAGCGGGCCTTCCAGGAGAAGTCCATGACGAAGGCCGAAGCCATCGCCCCGCCCGCCGTGATCGGCTTCATCGGTCTCGGCAAGATGGGCCTGCCGATGGCGCGGCGACTGGTGACGGCCGGGTTCACGGTCCGGGGCTTCGATCCGGCGACCGATGCCTGCTCGGCACTGGCCGGATCCGGCGGGATCGCTTGCGCGACGGCGTCCGAGGCCGCCGCGGGCGCCGCGGCGGTCATCACGATGCTGCCGGACGGCGACATCGTTCGCGCGGTGATGCTCGACGGGGCCGCGCCCGTCGCGGCCGCCATGCAGCCCGGCGCCGTGCTGATCGAGATGAGTTCGTCCGCTCCGCTCGCGACGCGGTCCCTCGGCGAGCGCCTGGACGCCGCGGGCCTGGGCATCGTGGACGCGCCCGTCTCCGGCGGGGTGAAGAAGGCGGTGGCCGGCACCCTGTCGATCATGGTCGGGGGCGCATCGGACGCCATCGCCCGGGTGCCGGCGATCCTCGCGGCGATGGGCGGCGCGGTGTTCGAAACCGGCGGCCTCGGCTCGGCCCATGCGATGAAGGCGCTCAACAACTACGTCTCGGCGGCCGGCCTGATCGCCGCCTGCGAGGCCGTGCGGATCGGCGTGGATTTCGGCCTCGACCCCGCCGTGATGACGGACATCCTCAACGTCTCGACGGGGCGCAACAACACCACCGAGAACAAGCTGAAGCCCTTCATCCTCAACGCGGCTTACGATTCCGGCTTCGGGCTCGCGCTGATGACGAAGGACATCGGCATCGCCGCCGACCTCGCCACCGCCCTCGACCGCCCGGCACCGTTCTCCCGCACGGTCGCGGATTTCGCGCGGCGCGCGCTGGACGACCTCGGGCCGGGCGCCGACCACACCGAGGTCGACCGCTATCTCGGACGGCTGAAG
>CAZZZJ010000210.1:0-6080 GCA_964658355.1 Beijerinckiaceae bacterium | reverse complement strand
GTTGTAGTGGCCCTCCTGCGCCTTGTCGTAGATCGGCGCGCGGCGCTGGACGATCGTCTGCAGCACCTCGGCGTCGAGGATCTCGCCGGGCTTGGCCGAGCGCCAGATCTCCTCGCACAGGGTCAGCGCGGCGCGCCCGTCGCCGTCGGCCATGCGGACGAGGACGAGGCGGGCCTCCTCGGTCACCGGCAACGCCTGGCCGGTGAGGTCCTCCGCCCGCGCGACCAGCTTGGCGATGGCGGCATCGTCGAGCGCGCGGAACAGCAGGACGCGGGCGCGCGAGAGCAGCGCGGCGTTGAGCTCGAAGGACGGGTTCTCCGTGGTGGCGCCGACGAGCGTCACCGTCCCGTCCTCCATCACGGGAAGGAAGGCATCGAGCTGTGCCCGGTTGAAGCGGTGGATCTCGTCGACGAAGAGCAGGGTCCCCTGCCCCGTCGAACGGCGCTTGCGCGCGGCCTCGAACACCTTCCGAAGGTCGGGGACGCCGGAGAAGATCGCCGAGATCTGCTCGAAATGCAGGTCGGTCTCGTGTGCGAGCAGGCGCGCCACGGTGGTCTTGCCGGTGCCGGGCGGTCCCCAGAACACCAGCGAGCCGAAGCTTTTCCCGCGGAGCAGGCGCGTCAGCGCGCCGTCGGGGCCCGTGAGGTGATCCTGGCCGACGACCTCGGCGAGCGTCGCCGGCCTGAGCCTGTCGGCGAGCGGGCGGGGAGCCGACGCGTCGAGGCCGGCTTTTGCGAAGAGATCGGGCATGCCCGCATCAGTACCGTGCGCCCCAGGCGCGACAAGAGGCGCCGCGATCCGCGCAGTCGGGATCCGCGCCTCCGCTGTGGCCCAGCGAAAGGCCCGTCGACGCCCCGACACCGATGAGGCGCCTCCTCGGGATCGTCGAGGTTGTGCATTCCAATGGGAAAAGGCTCTATTTACCGCGGTCGACGAAGTCTTCGCGCGCAGCGTGCAAACCGAGCGCTGCTGCTGCAGGCCATCCCGCAGCGTGAGAATCCCTTAAGGCCGCTCGTGCTCTCGATGGCGGAGATCGGGAGAACGTTCGATGGTCGGCAAGCGCGGCAGCTGGGGCGAGGGGGAGCTCTACGAAGCGCTCTGCCTGCTGATGATCGGCGCGTGCCTGTGGATCATCGGCATTCAGTTCCAGGTTTTCTCCGACCTCAACACCTTCATCCACGCGCACGATCTCTCCGACGAGTTCATGCTGGTCGCGCTGATGGGGCTCGCCATGTTCGTCGCGAGCTTGCGGAAATCCCTTCTCCTACGGGTGGCGATGCGCGAGCGCGACATCTCCGCCACCGAGGCCGAGGCGGTGGCGCGCCACGACGTCCTGACCGGTCTCGCCAATCGCCGCCTCTTCCTCGAGACGCTGGAGCGCAGCCGGGAAGCCGCTTCCCTTGCGCCGTCCCAGGCGGTGCTGCTGATCGACCTCGACCGCTTCAAGCCGGTCAACGACATCTACGGGCACGCGGCCGGCAACGCCGTGCTGTGCGCGGTCGCCGAGCGCCTGTCCACATTGGTGCCCGCCGCCGGCCTCGCCTCACGGCTCGGCGGCGACGAATTCGCGCTGCTCGTGCCGCTGGACGGCGGCAGCGACGGCCTGTCCCGGCTCGCCCAAGCGTTGATCGCGTTGATCGCGGCGCCGATCCAGTGGCAAGGCAACGAGCTGAAGGTCGGCGCCACCATCGGCATCGCCCTGATCTCCGCCGACCAAGCGGATGCCGACGCGGTTCTGCACGCGGCCGACCTCGCGATGTACCAGGGCAAGAAGGACGGCCGCGGCGTGTTCCGCGTGTTCAAGAGCGCCATGGACCTGGAGCTCAAGGCGCGGGCGCAACTCGAAAGCGAGCTCCGCGAGGCGATCGCGAACGGCGAGATCGAGCCCTATTACCAGCCCGTGGTTACGCTGCCGGAAAAGGCACTCGTCGGCGTCGAGGTGCTGGCCCGCTGGCGGCACCCGGTCCGCGGCCTTCTCGCGCCGGCCAGCTTCATCGGGATCGCCGAGGAGACCGGTCTGATCGGTGAACTGAGCATGAAGCTGTTGCGCCAGGCCTGCCTCGACGCTCGCGACTGGCCGTCCCACTTCCAGCTCGCCGTGAACATCGCGCCGCAGCAGTTCCAGGACCGGTGGCTGTGCGAGCGCATCCTCGCGATCCTGACCGAGACCGGCTTCTCCCCGAGCCGCCTGGAGGTCGAGATCACCGAGACGGCCCTGGTGCAGGACCTCGAGGCGGCCCGCACGACCCTCACCTCGCTGCAGAACCTCGGCGTGCGCATCGCCCTCGACGACTTCGGAACCGGCTATTCTAGCCTCTACCACCTGCGCGAGCTGAAGTTCGACAAGCTCAAGATCGATCGCACCTACGTCGACACGATCACCATGAGCGCCGAGCGCGCCAAGCTCGTCGACGCGATCATCAAGCTCGGCGCCAGCCTCGGGCTGGTCACCACCGCCGAGGGGATCGAGACCGATGCCAGCGTCGACTGGCTCTCCGACCAGGGCTGCGACTACGGCCAGGGCTACCTCTTCGGCGCTCCGATGCCGAAGGCGGCGATCACCGCCCTGATCGGAGCGCCAGCCGAGCAGATCGCGGCCAAAGCCTTCTCGCTGCAGGAGGCGGCGTGAGGGTCGGGCTTCGGCCCGGCCACTTCGCGCCTCCGCGCGCTCAGCCGCCGAAGATCGAGGTCAGCACCTCGCCGTTGCGGTTGATCGAGATTTCCCAGGCGTTCTGCACGGCGCGGGTCGCCCGCTCCACGTCCTTGGTCGAGGAGACCGGCTGACCGTTGATCGACACCAGCATGTCGCCTTTCTGCAGGCCGTTCCGGGCCGCGATCGAATTCTCGTCGACGACCTGCACCGCGACGCCGTCGGTCGGAAAATCCACCAGCATCTCCTCGGAAACCGCGGGCGAGGTGTTGATCAGCGTGGCGCCCAGAAGCGGCGAGCGGGTGCGGACCTTGAGCATGTCGCGCGGGCGCGTCTCGGGAGCGGGCGTCAGCTTGACCGGCAGCGTGCTGCGGCCGGTGCCGCGTAGGATGCCGAACTTCGTCTGGCCGGTGATGCCCTTGAGCGCGAAGCGGTAGCCGAAGGCTTCCGGGTCGTCGACGTTCTGTCCGTCGACGGTCAGGATCAGGTCGCCGCGCTTCAGCCCCGCCTCGTCGGCCGGGCTCTTGGCCTGCAGGCTCGCCACCAGGACGCCCGTCGGATGGTCGAGGCCCATGCTCTCGGCGATGTCCGGCGTCACGCTCTGCACCCGGGCGCCGAGCCAGGGCCGTCGGACGGTGGTGGCACCGTTCCGGGCGGTCTCGACCACCGCCTTGACCATGCTCGACGGGATGGCGAAACCGATGCCGTGGCTGCCGCCCGACTGCGAGTAGATCGCGGTGTTGATTCCCATCAACTGCCCGTGCAGGTCGACCAGTGCGCCGCCGGAATTGCCCGGATTGATCGCGGCGTCGGTCTGGATGAAGAACTGATAATCCGACGAGCCCACCTGGGTCCGCGCGAGCGCCGACACGATCCCCTGCGTCACCGTCTGGCCGACGCCGAACGGATTGCCGATCGCCATCACGAAGTCGCCGACCTCCAGGCTCTCGGAGTCGCCGAACGGCATCGGGATCAGGCCGCCGGTCGGGTTGGTGATCCGGATCACGGCCAGATCCGTGCGCGGATCGCGCAGCACGATCGTCGCTTCGAATTCGCGTCGGTCGGCCAGAGCGACGCGGACCTCGTTCATGTTGTCGATGACGTGGTTGTTGGTGATGATCAGGCCCGATGCGTCCACGATCACGCCGGAGCCGAGAGACTTCTGGGCGCGCTCTCCCGGGGCTCCGCCCTGACCGCGGCCGCCTTCCGCCCCGAAGAACCGGCGCATGAACTCGTCCATGGCGCTGGTGCGGGCGTTGGGTCGCTTGTCGATGTGCGAGGCGTAGACGTTGACCACCGAAGGGGCCGCCCGCTTTACGACGGGGGCGAAGGAGAGCTGCACCTCGGCCTTGCTCCCCGGCGTCGCCTTGGTCGGCGTCGCCTCCGGGGTCTTGGCCATCTGCGCAACGGCAGGGCCGGTGTTCAGCATCAGCGCGGCGATCAGGACGATCGGAGTGGACGGGCGAGGCATGCAGGGCTCCGGACGCTCGAAGTCGTCGGGGAGCCGGTCCTCCGGCGGGAGGAGCGGCCCGGACCGACGTACGATTGCGGCTTCTCTATCGCGGGCGAATGCGGCACGCGAGAGCCCGATCCGGGGCTCCGCGTGACGCCCATGCGGGCTCTCGGCGATCCAGAGCGATGCACAGGGTCGCCGACATCCGGTGGCCGGACGCGGCCGCGCTTCTGCGCGGGCGGACTTTGATGGATCGAAGCGGTTTGAGGCCTCAGCCCTTCAGGAATGCCAGCAGGTCGCCGTTCAAGCGGTCGGCATGGGTGAACGGCACCGCATGCGGGGCGCCCTCGTAGACACGGAAGGTGGCGCCGGGAATCGCGGCGGCCGCGGCCTTGCCCGACACGGCGATCGGCACGGTCTTGTCGTCGTCGCCGTGGATCACCAGCGTGGGCACCTTGAACCGTGGCATGTCGGCCCGGAAGTCGGTGGTGCCGAAGGCGGTCACGCAGTCCGTCGTCGCCTTGGGGGAGGCCAGCATCGCCAGGTTGCCGGCCCAGGTCATGATCTCGGTCGAGACCGGCGAATGGAAGACGCCGGCGCCGAAGAAGGTCTTGGCGAAGTTCGCCAGGAACGCCGGGCGATCCTTCCGGATGCCGTCGATCATCCCCTGGAAGACGCTGCCGTCGACGCCGTCGGGATTGTCGTCGGTCTTGAGCAGGTACGGCGTCACCGCCGAGACCAGCACGGCTCGCGCGACACGCGCGCCGCCGTGCCGGGACATGTAGCGGGCGATCTCGCCGCCGCCCATCGAGAAGCCGACGAGGGCGACGTCGTTCAGGTCGAGCCCGTCCAGCACCGCCTTCAGGTCGTCGGCGAAGGTATCGTAATCGTAGCCGGTCCACGGCTGGTCGGACCGGCCGAAGCCGCGACGATCGTAGGCGATCACCCGGAAGCCGGCTTCGGCGAGCGCCGGCATCTGATGTTCCCACATGTCGGCGTCGAGCGGCCAGCCGTGGATCAGCACCACCGGCCGGCCGGCGCCCCAGTCCTTGTAGAAGAGCCGGGTGCCGTCCTGGGTCTCGATAAAGGCCATGTCTCGCTCCTGCCACGACGGGTGCGGCGAGGCGGTCGCGCCGGTCGATGCCGACGCGGCGTACGCGCGGGCCGATCGCGGAACCGTCCGCCCAGTACGCATGCCTGCCGCGGATAGGAAGCCGCCGGCCGCGCCGAACGTTCCGAGGATCGGGATCGCATCCGGATCCTCGGACGCCCCTGGTTTCAGCGGCCGGAACGCATGAAGGCCGGAGGCGCGAACACGCCCCCGGCCTTCATGCCTCGAACGAGGGGATCGCCGAAGCGGAGCCTCAGGCGTCCTTCTTCTTCCGGGGTGCCCGGGTCTTCTTGGCGGGCGCCTCGGGTGCGGCGGCCGGAGCCTCTTGGGTCATCACGGGCTCGGGCGTGACGGCCTTCGCGACGTTCTTGCGGCGCTGCTGGCCGAGGCCGAGCGCGCGGGCGAGTTCGGAGCGCTGTTCCGAATAGCTCTGCGAGGTCATCGGATAGTCGGGCGCGAGGCCCCACTTCGCGCGATACTGCTCCGGCGTCAGGCCGCGCAGCGTCAAGTGGCGGCGCAACGTCTTGTACTGCTTCCCGTCCTCGAAACTGATCAGGTAATCCGCCGTGACGGAGCGGCGGATCTCCTGCGCGGTCGCCTTGGGCGGCCCCACTTCCGCGACCGGCCCGTTCGCGCCCGACACGCCGACGATCGCCTCGTGGACATCACTCAGGAGCTTCGGCAGTTCGACGCTCTGGACGTGATTGTTGCTGACATAGGCGGAGACGATATCCGCGGCCAGCGTGATGAAGCGAGCCTTGTCGATGTCGGTGTCGGTCATGATCTTTAGGCCATCGTTCTGACTTCGGATGATAGTCGGGACCGTAAGCTCAGATTCGGCACGCGGCAAGATTATTTCGTGAGTT
>CAZZZJ010000209.1:0-6081 GCA_964658355.1 Beijerinckiaceae bacterium | reverse complement strand
CCTCGCCCGATCGCCTCGACGCCCTGGTCTGGGCGGTGACGCACCTGCTGCTCGCTCCGCGGGCCGAACCGCGGATCCGCAGCTTCTGAAAACCCGCCCCGAGGAGCCGCCCGATGCCGAATCTGCTGACCCGGCTGGCGCGCGCCGCCGGCTACGTGCCCGCGGTGAAGGCCGCCCCGCTCGCGGGGCCGAGCGTCGCCCTCTACGGCGACGCCCGCGCCGTCTGGACCGCCCGCGACGGCACGGCGCTGGCCCGCGAGGGCTACCAGCGCAACGCCGTCGTCCACCGGGCCGTGCGCCTCGTGGCCGAGGGGGCCGCCACGATCCCGCTGATCGTCACCGGCACGCAGACGGCCGACCATCCGATCACCGCGCTGCTGGCGCGGCCGAACCCGCGCGAGGGCGGCACGCGGCTGATGGAGACGCTCTACGGGCACCTCATGGTCTCGGGCAACGCCTATCTGGAGGCGGTGTCGCTCGACGGCCTTCCGCTTGCGCTCTTCGCGCTCCGCCCCGACCGGATGCGCGTCGTGCCCGGTCCCGACGGCTGGCCGGCCGCCTACGTCTACGAGGTCGGCGGCCGTCGCGTCGTCTACGAGCAGGCGGGCGCCGTGCCGCCGATCCTGCATCTCACCCTGTTCCACCCCACCGACGACCATTACGGGCTGTCGCCGATGGAGGCGGCCGCGATCGCCCTCGACATCCACAACGCGGCCGGTGCCTGGAACAAGGCGCTGCTCGACAATGCCGCACGCCCCTCCGGCGCGCTGGTCTTCGCCGGCGCCGGGGGGAGCTTGAGCGAAGCGCAGTTCGTCCGGCTGAAGGCCGAGCTGGAGGCGAACTACCAGGGGGCCGGCAATGCCGGGCGGCCGCTGCTGCTGGAGGGCGGCCTCGACTGGAAGCCGCTGGCGCTGTCGCCGAAGGACATGGACTTCGTCGAGGCCAAGGCGGCCGCCGCGCGCGAGATCGCCCTGGCCTTCGGCGTGCCGCCGCTGCTCCTCGGGCTGCCCGGCGACAGCACCCACGCCAACTACGCCGAGGCCAACCGCGCCTTCTACCGCCAGACCCTGGTGCCGCTCGCCCGCCGCACCGCGGAAGCGCTCGCCCACTGGCTCGCGCCGGCCTTCGGCGACATCCGCCTCGAACCGGACCTCGACGCGATCGAAGCGCTGGCGACCGAGCGCGAATCGCTCTGGCGCCGCGTGCAGGCGGCCGACTTCCTGACGGTCGCCGAGAAGCGCGAGGCGGTGGGCTACCCGGCCGAGCCCGCCTGACGGCGCGCGCCGCGCCTACCTCGCCCGTGCCCGCATCCCGAGCCCGTGTTTCCTTCGGAGACCGACCATGGACGGCCATTTCACCGGCTATGCCAGCCTGTTCGGCGTGCCCGATCTCGGGCGCGACGTGGTGCAGCCGGGCGCGTTCGCGGCGAGCCTGCGCCAGCGCGGTGCCGCCGGCGTGCGGATGCTGTGGCAGCACGATCCCGCCGAGCCGATCGGGCGCTGGCAGGCCCTGGTCGAGGACGCGAAGGGCCTGCGCGTCGAGGGACGGCTCAACCTCGCGGTGCAGCGGGCGCGCGAGATCGACGCGCTGATGCGGGACGGCGCCCTCGACGGGCTCTCGATCGGCTTCCGCACCGTGGAGGCCCGTCCGCGCGGCGGGTTCCGGCAGCTCCATGCGGTCGACCTCTGGGAGATCTCCCTGGTGACCTTCCCGCTGCAGACCGGCGCGCGGGTCGCGCAGGCGCCGCGACCGGCGGAACTGCGCGCCTTCGCCCGGCGGCTGGCGCCGGTGCAGGCCGCCTCGACCCTCCCCCGCTTCAGGGGGGAGGGATCGGTGCGCACCATTCGTTTTCCACAGTGAGGCTCCCATGACCCGTCACGAAACCTTCGAGACCAAATCCGATGTCGCACGCCTGGAGAACAAGGCCGGGCGGCCGTCCTCCGACCCGGGCACCGCGCGGGACGCCTTCGACGGGCTGACCCAGGCCTTCGAAGCCTTCAAGGAGACGAACGACACGCGGCTCGCCCAGATCGAGGGACGGCTCGGGCCGGACGTGCTCACCGAGGAGAAGCTCGCGCGGATCGACGCGGCTTTGGACAGCGCCCGGACCCGGCTCGACCGCCTCATCCTGGACCGCGCCCGGCCGCCGCTCGGCCGCCCCGAGCAGCCGCGCGACGCGGCCGCCGACGAGCACAAGGCGGCGTTCGATCTCTATGTCCGTGCCGGCGAGAGCGGCGGCCTGAAGAGCCTGGAGGCCAAGGCGCTCTCGGCGGGGTCCGGGCCGGACGGCGGCTACCTCGTGCCGCAGACGATCGAGCGCGAGGTGCTGAAGCGCCTCGCCGACCTGTCGCCGATCCGCGCCATCGCCAGCGTCCGCACGATCTCGGGCGGCCAATACAAACGCGCGGTGGCGACCGGTGCCCCGGCGACCGGCTGGATCGCCGAGGCCGCGCCGCGTCCGGCCACCGACGGGCCGGTGCTCGCGGAGCTGAACTTCCCGGCGATGGAACTCTACGCCATGCCGGCCGCGACCCAGACGCTGCTCGACGACGCCGTGATCGACATCGACGCATGGCTCGCCGACGAGGTCGAGACCGCGTTCTCGGAGCAGGAGGGCGTCGCCTTCGTCACCGGCAACGGCGTCAGCCGCCCGCGCGGCTTCCTCAGCTACGATACGGTCGCCAACACGGCCTGGGTCCCGGGCAAGATCGGGATCGTCGGCACCGGAACGGCCGGCGCGTTCCCGGCGGCGAACCCGACCGACGTGCTGTTCGACCTCGTCTACGGGCTCAAGGCCGGCTACCGCCAGAACGCCGGCTTCGTCACGAACCGGCGCACGCAGAGCGCGATCCGCAAGTTCAAGGATGCCGACGGCAACTATCTCTGGCTGCCGCCGACCGCCGCCGACCGGGCCGCGACCCTGCTCGGGTTTCCGGTGACGGAGGCCGAGGCGATGCCCGACATCGCGGCGGGCAGCCTCGCCCTCGCCTTCGGCGATTTCCGGCGCGGCTATCTCGTGGTCGACCGCACCGGCCTGCGGGTGCTGCGCGACCCGTACTCGGCCAAGCCCTACGTGCTGTTCTACACGACCAAGCGCGTCGGCGGCGGCGTGCAGGATTTCGCCGCGATCAAGCTGCTGAAGTTCGCCTGAGCGCGGGGCGGCGCGGGCGGCCTGTCCGCGCGCGTCTCCTCAGGCGCCCTGGCGCCGCGCCAGCGCCCGGCCGACCTCCAGGAGCAGCGTATCGACGAGGGCGCGCAGGCGCTCCTGCCCGGTCTGGTCGATCGCCGCGCGGGCGGCGAGGATCTGGTCCGCGGCCCGGTCGAGCGGATCGGCCGGGGGCACGACGCGGACCATCGACCGGGGTGCGCGTTCGTGTTTCGGGCGCGTGTCGGTGACGTCGAAGAAGGCGCCGTGGCCGTGCATCCCGCTCGCGGTCCGGATCAGGTGCCCGCGGTTCCGGATCCAGCGGATCTCGCCGGCCTCGGTGACGATCCGGAAATCGGCGGAGAACGCGCCGCCCGTCTCCCTGACCCGCCTGATCCGCGCGAAGACCCAGCCGCGATCCTCCGGATGAATGCGCGCCAGCGCCTCGTCCAGGGTGAGCGGCTTTCCCGCCAGCGACGGATCGCCGGCCATCACGCTGCATGCACCCGCGTCCAGGACCGAGCGCCCGGACGCGACGTTCGTCTCCCAGGCGCCCACGAACCCGAAGGCGCTCAGCGCCGATTCGAGCGAGGGCGTGGCGGGTGTCGAACCGTCGAACATGAACGATGCTCCTCGGAGCGAAGGCGCATCGGGTTGCTCTCGGCCGGATGCGTCGGTGCCGTCGTATTCAGCGGTATCATTCACTGAATTGGAAATGCAATCGGTCCGCTCTCAGGTCGTTCTCTGCATCCATCATGCCGAACCGACGCGTGTCTTCGAGACGTCGGTGCGGTTCAGCGGTTGCGGCCGGGCCGGGCCATCCAGTCCGAGCGGTTGCCGCGCCCGGCGGGCATCGCCTGGCCGACCTCGATCCGGGCGAGTTCCGCCGACCGTGCCGCGATCCACCCGGTATGCTCGGCCACCGGGGTGACGGCCGTGAAGCCGCCGCAGGCGGTGCGACGGTGGGCATCCTGGCGCATCGCGCCGCTCGACCAGCTCACCACGCCGACGATGCGGTAGCCGCCGGGGCCGCCGGACAGGATCGGCCCGCCGGAATCGCCGAGGCACGCGCCGGCGCCGGCGGTCTCGGCCATGCGGCGGCGATCCGTGACGACGGTGACGCGGTTGGCGACCTGCAGCGAGCCGATCGAGACGAGGTGCGCCTGGCGGAGGGTGCGGGCCGTGTTGCGACGGTTCTCGGCGACGACGCCGAAGCCGGCGATGTCCACCGCGTCGCCGTCGGCGATCGATCCTGCGCCGCGCGGATCGAGGGGCGCGTAGTCGGTCCCGAGCGGCTGCTCGAGCTTGAGCAGGGCGAGGTCGACGCCGGGTTGATCCTCGGGCGTGGTGCCGGGAACGAAGTCGGGATGCATCGAGGCGGCGATGACCGAGACCCGGCGCTGTCGGAAGCCGCGATCGACCGCCACGATGCTGTAGCCGGCCGGCTGCATCACGCAATGGGCGGCCGTCAGGACGAGATCGGGTGCGATCAGCGTGCCGGAGCAGATCTCGCCCAGGGTGCTCTCGATCCGCACGACGAAGGTGCGCGCGCCGTTCGGGTCTCGGGTGACCTCGCCGTTGATGACGGCCGAGGCCGGCGCGGGCAGGAGGCCCAGGAGACCGACGGACAGGCCGCCGAGCAGGGCGCCGCGGAGGACAGTGGCGAGCATCGTTCTCTCCGGGGGCCGAGGGCGCACTCGGCACGGTGGGACTCAAGCCTAACGTAAAGCAATCCGCCGGCCAAGGTTCTGTTCCGCGCGGCCGCTCGCGCTCACTGCCAGTGCGCCGACCTGTTCCAGCCGGACAGCGTCCGGTCGAGCCAGTCGCGCTGCGGCGCCACGAGGACGGCCTGGGTGAGGCCGCCGCAGGCGCCGCCGATCCAGGCGGTGACCGCGACCACGCCCGATCCGTCCGAGACCGGCCCCCCGGAATCGCCCTGGCAGCCGCCGGCTCGGCCGGGCGCCTTCAGCCAGACCAGGATGCGGCTCGGGCCGTAGGGCTCGATCACCGGCAGCGCGACGCTGCGGAAGGTGCCGGTGGAGCGCGGATCGCCGGGCCTCTCCGCGCCGTAGCCGGAGAGCGTCAGGGTTTCCCCGAGCCGGGGGCTCGACGTGCCGAGCGTCGCCGGGGCGAAGCGCGGCGGCAGTGGCGTCGCGGTGCGCAGCAGCGCGAGGTCGATGGACCGCCGCCGGCCCGCGATCGCCCCGGCATCGTAGCCCGGATGGACGGCCCGGTCCGCGACCTCGATCAGCACCGGCTGCCCGGCCGGGTCGCGGAAGTGGATGCGGTGCTCGAGGCCGGTCGTGGCGCAATGGCCGGCGGTGAGCACCGTGTCCGGCGCCACGACGATGGCCGAACAGACGCCGCCCTTCGAGGACAGGACCATCACCGCGCTCTCGGCCGTCGACTCGGCACCGCCGACCACGGCATCCGCCGGCCCCCCGGCCAGCGCCAGCAGCGCGATCCCGGCGCGGGCGATGCGCCTCCGGCAAGAGCCGGTGTTCCCGAACACCATCGAGCCCCCTCGATCCATCGACCCGAACCGCCACGCAAGGAGATGCGCGATGATGCCGATACGCGTGGCCGGCGCCGTCGTCGAGCCGGTGACCGTGCCCGAACTGCGCGGCTATCTCCGCCTCGATCCGGACGACGGTACCGAGGAGGCCCTGCTCGCCGCCTTGCTCGCCGCCGCCCGCACCGACCTGGAGGCCGAGACGCGGCGCATCCTGGTGCCCGGGACGTGGCGGGTCGTGCTCGACCGGCTGCCCGGGGACGGTCGCGTGCCGGTGCCGCTGAGCCCCCTCGTCGCGCTGGTGCGTGCCGGCTTCTCCCATGCTGACGGCGGCATCGCCGACCTGGCCCCCGGCCTCGTCGCCCTCTCGGCCGACCGGATCGAGGCGCCCGGACTGCAGTTCGCGCCGATCCCGGAGGCCGCC
>CAZZZJ010000208.1:0-6103 GCA_964658355.1 Beijerinckiaceae bacterium | reverse complement strand
GGGGACGGCGGCGAGAACAGCGAGGATGCCTTCCGCTTCGTGCTGACGCGGGAGGAGTTCCTCGAACTCTTCCTCGAAGACCTCGAATTGCCCGATCTCGCCAAGCGCCGATTGTCGATCGTCGAGACGGAAGGCATGCGCCGGGCCGGCTACACGGTGACCGGCTCGCCGGCCAACCTCGCGCTCACCCGGACGCTGCGCAACTCGATGTCGCGGCGCATCGCCCTCAAGCGGCCGAAGCCCGAGGAGGTCGCGGCGCTGGAAGCCCGGATCGCCGACCTGCCCGATGGCGATCCCGCGCTGCCGGACCTCACCGCAGCGCTGGCGATGCTGCGCGAGCGCACGCGCCGCATTCCCTACGTCGATCCGATCGATCTGCGCTACCGCCGCTTCGAGCCCTATCCGCGCCCGGTCGCGCAGGCGGTGATGTTCTGCCTGATGGACGTGTCCGGCTCGATGACCGAGCACATGAAGGACCTGGCCAAGCGGTTCTACATCCTGCTGCACATCTTCCTCACGCGCCGCTATCGGCACGTGGAGATCGTGTTCATCCGCCACACCGACCGCGCGACGGAGGTCGACGAGGAGACCTTCTTCGGCTCGCGCGAGACCGGCGGCACGCTGGTCTCCTCGGCGCTCGTGGAGATGAAGCGCATCATCGCCGAGCGCTACGACCCCAACGACTGGAACATCTACGCGGCGCAGGCCTCGGACGGCGACAACGTCTCCTCCGACGGCCCGACCTCGACCGAGCTGCTGCGCGCCCACATCCTGCCGGCCTGTCAGCACTTCGCCTATCTTGAGGTCGGCGACGAGAACGGCCCGCGTGCCGGTTTCGTCGAGCACCGCACCACCCTGTGGCGGACCTACGAGGCGATCGCCAAGGCGGGCGGCCCCATCGCCATGCGCAAGGTCAACCATCGTCGCGAGATCTACGCGGTGTTCCGCGACCTGTTCGGGCGCAAGGACGCGCGGGCGGAGGCGGAGAATTGAGCCGCTCGACCCCCACGGCCCCGGCGCGGGTCCGCTCTCCCGTTCGGGAGAGGGACGGGAAGGGGAGCGTGCCCTTTCCGGATGGGCCGGATCCTTCACCCCAACCCTTCCCCGCACGGGAGAGGGGGCGCGTCGCGCTTCGGCCGACGGATCGCGAGGCGGTATGACAGATCTCAAGACACGGTCGACGGCCGGAGCCCAAAAACCGCTGTTCACCGGCAACGACTGGGACTTCGACACCATCCGGCGCATTCACGACGCCTGCGAGGTCGAGGCGCGGGCGCTCGGGCTGTCCTGGTATCCGAATCAGATCGAGATCATCACCGCCGAGCAGATGCTCGACGCCTATGCTTCGATCGGGATGCCGCTATTTTATAAGCACTGGTCGTTCGGCAAGCACTTCGCGCAGCATGAATCCGGCTATCGCCGCGGCATGATGGGGCTCGCCTACGAGATCGTCATCAACTCCGACCCGTGCATCTCCTATATTATGGAAGAGAACACGGCGACGATGCAGACACTGGTCATTGCGCACGCTGCGTTCGGGCACAACCATTTCTTCAAAAACAATTACCTGTTCCGGCAGTGGACCGATGCCGAGGGCATTCTCGACTACCTCGATTTCGCCAAGACCTACATCACCCGGTGCGAGGAGCGCTACGGGCACCAGGCCGTCGAGCAGGTGCTGGACGCCGCCCACGCGCTGATGAGCCAGGGGGTGCACCGCTATCCGCGCAAGAAGCGGCCGGACCTCGCCTCCGAGCAGCGGCGCGAGCGCGAGCGGGTCGAGCACGGCGAGCAGATCTACAACGACCTGTGGCGCACCCTGCCGGCCAAGGCGGGGGCGACGCGCGCCGATCTCGCGATCGAGCGGCGCAAGGCCCTGCTCGAGCTGCCGCAGGAGAACATCCTCTACTTCCTGGAGAAGGTCGCCCCGCGCCTGCAGCGCTGGCAGCGCGAGATCCTCCGCATCGTCCGTCTCGTGGCGCAGTACTTCTACCCCCAGCGCCAGACCAAGGTGATGAACGAGGGCTGCGCCACCTATTGCCACTACCGGATCATGAACGCGCTGTCCGAGAAGGGCCTGATCGGCGAGGCGGCCTATCTCGAATTCCTGCAGTCGCACACCAACGTCATCCGCCAGCCGAACTACGACGACCGCAGCTACAGCGGCCACAACCCCTATGCGATCGGCTTCGCGATGATGCAGGACATCGCCCGCATCGTGGAGCAGCCCACCGCGGAGGACCGCCAGTGGTTCCCCGACATCGCCGGCACGGGCGACGGGATGGCGGTGCTGCGCGACTGCTGGGAAAACTACCGCGACGAGAGCTTCATCGCCCAGTTCCTCAGCCCGAAGCTGATGCGCGACATGCGGCTCTTCCACGTGGCCGACGACCCCGAGCAGGCGGAGCTGCACGTCGCCGCGATCCACGACGAGCGCGGCTACCGCAAGATGCGGCGGTCGTTCGCCCGCCAGTACGACGTGGCCTGGCTCGATCCCGATATCGAGGTGGTGGACGTGGATCTGGAAGGCGACCGCCGCCTGATCCTGCACCACAAGGCCCTGAACAAGATCACCCTGCAGAAGGACGACGCCAAGCGGGTGCTCCAGCACCTCGCCGACCTCTGGGGCTACGACGTGGTCCTGAAGGAGATCGAGCCCGGCACGGGCACCGTGCTCGGCGAGCATCACGCGAGCGCGCGGCCGATCTTCTTCTGAGGCGACACCGCTTCGTCCCTCTCCCGCAAAGGGGGAGGGACCACGCATCGCGGGGCATCGGCAAGTCGCGAAGCCCGCCCGTCACGCCACCGCGCGGACCACCTCCGCCATCGTCGGCCGCGCGCCGACCTCGGCCTGGACGCAGGCCCGCTCCAGGTCGCGCAACCCCGCAGCCCCCGGGACATCCGGGCTCGCCCGGTCCAGCACCTCGCCGAGCAGCAGCCCGAAGGCGCGGACCTCGACCCGCTGGAGGGAATCCCCGAACGCCCCGTCCGGCAGCACCGAGGCGGCGCCGAAATCGCTCAGCACCGCCTCGCCCGTCGCGGCGTCCCACAGGATGTTGTGAGCATAGACGTCGCCGTGCAGCAGGGAGCGCGCGTGGAGATGGGCGAGGCCGGCAGCGACGCCCCGGACGAGGCGCGGCACCGCCGCCGGATCGATGCGAAGCGCCGGATCGTAGACGTCGCGGCTGCAGCTCGCGAGGCTCGGCGGCCCGGCGAGCACCTGCCACGTCGGCGGCAGGAGCGGCATCAGAAGGCCATCCGTCCGATCGGGGTGGCCGACGACCCGCCCCAACGCACCGGTGAGGTTCGGATGCGCCCCGGCGGCGAGACAGGCCTCCATCTCGTGCTCGGGCAGGCCGTCGCTGGTGATCGTCCCCTTGAACAGCTTGAGCGCGACGGCCTCGGGCCGCCCGGTGCCGCCCCGGCGCCAGAGCGCCCGGTGAATCCGGCCCGAGGTGCCCTCGCCGAGGAGGTCCCCGACCGCGAGGTCGGCGAAGGGCACCGCCGCCGCCGCGGCCCGGGGCGCGTCGCCCTCGAAGCCGTTGCCGGCCCAGGACGTCCAGGCCAGAGCGGGCAGGGCGGGCAACCACGCGGGCAATGCGTCGAGGTGGTTGGCGGCAAGCCGGATCAGCTCGAGGTTCGCGGCAGCGTCCAGAGAATCCGGGAGCGCGCGCAGGCGATTGCCCGAGAGCATCAGCTTCTGCAGCATCGGCCGCGCGCCGAGGGCTGCGGGCAGGCGCTCGATCCGGTTGTCGGTGAGGGTCAGCCAGCGCAGGCGCGGCGGCAGCGCCTCGCCCGGCACCGCGACGAGGCCGCAGCCGCGAAACCCGACCTGGCTGAGCGCGGGGCAATCCCCCAGAGCCGGCGGCAGGGTCGCGAAGGGGTTGCCGGAGCAGAACAGCACGCGGAGCCGCTTCAGGCGGCCGAGATCGGCGGGGAGGGCGGACAGTGCGTTGCCCGAGAGGTCGAGCACCTCCAGCGTGTCGGCGAGCGCGAGGATCTCGGCCGGAAATTCCGTGAGGCCGGCGGCGGGCAGCCGCAGGGTTTGAGCCCCCGCGAGATCGCCGCGGCGGAGGGCATCGAGCATTGCAGGCTGCATCGTTTCGTCGGCGCTCCATCCCGCTCGTGAAAGCGGCGTGGTCGCACGAACGCCGGCTCGTCAGCAAACCCGACCTTCCTGATAAAAAGCATGACATAGGATTATAGGCTTGACATCGGTGCGCTCCTCCGGCATAAGAACCGCACGCTCCAGAAGTGTGACGAGACGGTTCGGGAGGCGGCGATGGGTGGGCCGCGCAGCCGGGTGCCGTCGCAGGTGCGGGCCGCCGTCAAGCGGCTGATGTGCGAGAGCGATCTCAGCATGCGTAACATCGCCGTGACTTCGGGTCTGTCGCTCACCACCCTGTGCAAGTGGAACCGGATGGAGGGCTGGCGCCGGGCGCCGAACCCGCCGCCGGATTGGGACGCGACGCTGACGCGGCTGGCCGCCATCGAACGCATCGCCCGCGCGCGGCCCGGTCCGAAACCGGCATCCCGCGGCGTCGCCCCGACCGATATGGAACCCGCCCCGGCCGCGCACGCCGCGCACGCCGCGGCCGACCTGCCGGCGCTGCGGGCGGCCCTGCGCGACCATATCGGCCGGCAGATCGCGGCGTTCGATGCGGCGCTGCGCGGGGAGGGCGCGGCGGTGATCGACTCGGCGCGGGTGCTGCGCGACCTCGGCGGCCTCAAGCGGCTGCTCGACGATCTCGGCGGGGAGGGCGGCGATGACGCGTCCGGCCTCGACGTCGATCTCGACCTTCCGCGCCTCCGCGCGGAGATCGCGAACCGCTATGCACGACGCCCAGGCGAGCGGCCGGATGACGGCCTTCCTGGCGAGCCTGCCGCCGCCGCTCCTCCGGGCGCTGGCGCTTGACTGGCTGCATCAGGCCCGGCCCGACCAGCTTCCGCCGCCCTGGGAGGACGATTGGACCACCTGGGCGGTGATCGGCGGCCGCGGCTGCGGCAAGACGCGGACGGGGGCGGAATGGGTCGATGCGCTGGCCCGCGGCGACCCGGCCTTCACCGACGCGGCGATCGGCCGGATCGCCCTCCTCGGCGAGACCTTCGCCGACGTGCGCGACGTGATGGTCGAGGGGCCCTCGGGTCTCCTCGGCCTGCCGGAGCGCGGCGCCCGCCCGCGCTGGTCGCCGAGCCGGCGCCGGCTGGAATGGGCCAACGGCGCGGTGGCGATGGCCTTCTCGGCGGAGGAGCCGGATTCCCTGCGCGGCCCGCAATTCGGAGCGGCCTGGTCGGACGAGATCGCCAAGTGGCGCCGGCCGGAGGCGACCTTCGACATGCTGCAATTCGGGCTGCGGCTAGGCGCCCGCCCGCGCAACCTCGTCACCACCACGCCGCGGCCGATCCCGCTGATCCGCCGCCTCATCGCAGACCCGCGCACCGTGGTCACCCAGGCCCGCACCGCCGACAACGCCGACAACCTCGCCCCCGCCTTTTTGGAGGCGGTGGTCGGGCGCTACGCCGGCACGCGCCTCGGGCGGCAGGAACTCGACGGCGAGCTGATCGACGACCGGCCCGACGCCCTGTGGACGCGGGAGACGATCGAGGCGAACCGCGTCGCCGCGGCGCCCGATCTGCCCCGCATCGTCGTCGCGGTCGACCCGCCGGCGAGTTCGGGCCGCTCGGCGGATGCCTGCGGGATCGTCGCGGTCGGGGCGCTGGGCGAGACCGCCTACGTCCTCGCCGACGCGACGCTGGCCCGCGCCAGCCCGCAGGCCTGGGCGGGGGCGGCCCTGGCGCTCTACCACCGGCTCGGCGCCGACGGGCTCGTCGTCGAGGTCAACCAGGGCGGCGAGATGGCCACCGCCGTGCTGGCGCAATGCGATCCGGCCGTGCCGGTGACCCCGGTCCGCGCCACCCGCGGGAAGTACCTGCGGGCCGAACCGGTCTCGCTGCTCTACGCGCAAGCGCGCGTCCACCATGTCGGGGCGCTGCCGGCGCTCGAGGACGAGCTCTGCGATTTCGGCCCGGACGGGCTCTCGTCCGGCGCCTCGCCCGATCGCCTCGACGCCCTGGTCTGGGCGGTGACGCACCTGCTGCTCGC
>CAZZZJ010000207.1:0-6116 GCA_964658355.1 Beijerinckiaceae bacterium | reverse complement strand
GATCTCAAGCATGGCCGTACCCGCCGCTCTGGCCGAGATAGACGCGCCGCACCTCGCGGTCGGCCTGGATCTCGGCCGGGCTGCCGTCCGCGATGAGCCGTCCGTGATGCAGCACGAGGATGCGCTCGGACAGACCGAGGATCATCTTCATCTTGTGCTCCACGAGCAGGATCGTGCGCGTCTCGCCGAGACGGCGCAGCAGGGCGACCATGTCCTTGGTCTCCTCCGGCCCCATCCCGGCGGTCGGCTCGTCGAGGAGCAGGAGCCTGGGGTCGCTCGCCAGGGCGATGCCGATCTCGAGAGCCCGCTGCTCGCCATGCGCGAGGGATGCGGCGGGACGGTCGCGCCGACCCGCCAAGCCGATATCGGCGAGCAGCGCGTCCGCCCGCTGCGCGAGGTCGGCGAGTGCCTCGCGCCGGCTCCAGAAGTCGTAGCGACTTGCGCGCGCCTGCATCGCCGTCCGCAGGTTCTCGTGGGCGGTCAGGCGCGGGAAGACGTTCGTGATCTGGTAGGAGCGCGCGATGCCGAGATGGGCGAAGCGGGCCTGGGGCACCCGCGTCATGTCGCGGCCGCCGAAGCGGAGGCGACCGGCCGTGGGCGCCAGGGCGCCCGAGAGCAGATTGAACAGCGTGCTCTTCCCGGCCCCGTTCGGGCCGATGATGGCGGTGATGCGCTCCTTGCCGAAGGTCGCGCTGACCTCCTCGAGAGCCGTGAACGCGCCGAAGCGGCGGCCGAGCGCCTCGACTTCCAAGAGCGGCGCCTGCGGGTCCGGAGGCGGCTGAAGCGGTGTCATGAGCGCCCCCGGGCGACGGAGAGGCGTGCCAGGGCCGAGCCCCAGAGGCCGCGCGGCAGGAACAGAACGAACAGGATGAACACGATCCCGAGGCCGAGCTGCCAGTGCGGCGTCCAGAGGCTGAACACGTCCTCCAGCACCAGCATCGCCAGGGCGCCGACGAAGGGGCCGAAGAAGGTGCCCGCGCCGCCCACCAGCGTCATCACCACCGCCATGCCGGAGGTCTGGTAGGCGAGGCTGTCGAGGGGAACGATCGAGAGGTGGATCGCCGAGAGTGCGCCGCTCAGGCCGCAGAAGAGGCCGGACAGGACGAAGGCCAGGAGCTTCGAGCGCTCCACGTCGAAACCACAGGCGCGGGCGCGGGTCTCGTTCTCGCGGATCGCCTCGATGGCCGCCCCGAAGGGCGAGGCGAGGATGCGCGAGATCAGCGCCAGGGCCAATCCCACGAAGGCCAGCACGAAGAGGTATTTGACGAGGGGATCGAGGATGTCGAGCGAGACGGGCCCGACGTCGATCCGCGAGACCGTGAAGCCGCGCAGGCCGTTCTCGCCGCCGGTCCAGGACGAGGCCTGGAGCGCGGCGTAGTAGACGAGCTGGGCGAGCGCCAGGGTCACCATGGCGAAGTAGATGCCGCGCGAGCGGATCGAGACGGCCCCGACCGTGAGCGCCAACGCGCTCGCCGCGACCGTCCCGAGTCCCATCGCCAGGACCGGGTGGAGGCCATACGCGCCGATGGCGATGCCGGTGACGTAGGCGCCCGTCCCGAAGAAGGCCGCGTGCCCGAAGGACAGGAGGCCGGTGTAGCCGTAGAGCAGATTGTAGCCGACCGCGTAGAGCCCGTAGATCAGGACGTTGACGGCGAGCGCCTGCGAGGGGAGCAGGAACGGCAGGGTCAGGAGCGCGAGGATCGAGAGCGGCGCGCGCCAGCGCGAGAGCCCCCGGGCGGCGACCGGCGAGCGCCCCTGCTCCATCGTCCCCGGAGGGGCGTCGACCACGGTCCGATCGAGGGTCTGCATGCGCGGTCTCCCTCAGACGCCGAGGCCGGGCTTGCCGAACAGGCCCTGGGGCCGGATCAGGAGAACCAGGGCCATGAAGGCGAACATCGCGATGCTGGCCATCTCGGGCGCGACGAGCGCGGTCATCGAGACGACGATGCCGACCAGGAGACCCGCGACGACGGAGCCCATCAGCGAGCCCATTCCGCCGATCACCGTGACGGCGAAGGCCTCGCCCAGCACCGCGCTGCCCATCTCCGGATTGACCGAGCGCATCGGCGCCGCGAGGACGCCGCCCAGGGCCGCGAGCGCGATTCCGAGGCCGAACACCCAGAGCCAGAGCCGTTGGATGTCGACGCCGAGGACCCGGAGGATTTCCGGGTCGCGGGCGCCCGCCCGCACGATCAGCCCGAGCCGCGTCCGCTCGAGGCCGTACCAGAGGACGACGAGCACCAGCGCCACCACGGCCACGACGAACAGCCGGTAGATCGGGAAGTAGCCGATGCCGAGATCGGCCACCCCGGAGAGTTCCTCCGGCGTGGCGAAGGGCAGGCCGTCCGAGCCGAACAGGATGCGCACGCCCTCCACCAGGACGTAACCGAGCCCGAAGGTGAGGAGGAGGGGATCGTCCGGCGAGCGGCCGGCCAGCGGCCGGATCAGGAAGCGCTCGATCAGGAGGCCGAGGGCCCCGACCATGAGTGGTCCCACGAGCAGCGCCGCCCAGAAGCTGCCCGTGCGCTCCATGACGAAGACGCCCGCGTAGGCGCCGACCATGAAGACGTTGCCGTGGGCGAAGTTCACGATGCCGAGCATGCCGAAGATGATCGACAGGCCGAGGGCCAGCATCACGAACACGGCGCCGAGCGCCACGCCCGAGAACAGCTGCATCGCGATCAGTTCGCGATCGAGGGAGGCGAGGGTGTCGAGGGCGGTCATGGCCGGATCCTGCTGGTGGGCCTCCGGTCAGGCCCGGTGGCCGAGTTCGTCGCAGGTGCGCAGCGCGGCCTCCGAGCCCGCCTCGATCTCCAGGATGCGGAACAGGTCCGCCTCGCCTTGCATCTCGGACTTCTTGCGCGATTCCGTGACGAGAACGGACTGGATCGCCTGGTGGTCGCAGGCGCGGTAGCGTTCCGGCCCTTTCGCGACGTCGTAGGTCAGGCCTTCCAGCGCCGTGATGACCCGGTCCGTATCGGTCGCGCCGGCCGCCGTCACGGCCATCAGCAAAGCGCGCACGGCCGTGTAGCCGTAGGCGCCGTAATCGGTCGGGATCGCGTCGGCGTAGGCGGCCCGAAAGGCGTCGTTGAAGGCCTTGGCCGAGGGGACGGTCTCCTCCAGGCGCCAGTAGTAGTTGCTCGCCCCCACCACGCCCTCGAAGGCGTCGGCGCCGCCCGCGAGGCGCTGATTGTGCAGGAGCACCGGCACGACGATCCGGGCGGATTTCTTGAGCCCGAAATCATTGGCCTGCTTGATGCTGTTGGCCTGGTCGCGGCCGAAATTGCAGATGCACAGGATGTCGGGGCGCAGGGAGCGCAGGCGCGGCATGAAGGTCGAGTAGTCCGGCGCGCCGAACGGGTGCAGGATCTCGCCGACCGTCTCGGCGCCGATCGCCGCCGCGGCGCGCTTGAAGCCGCGCAGCATCTCGTGGCCGTAGGCGTAGTCGGCCGCGAGGTAGGCGACCCGGGAGCCCTTCCTGAACGCGTGCTTCGCCACGGCCGCCGTGGTCATGTGCGGGTTCAGCGCCTCGTGGAAGGTGTAGCGGCTGAAATCCTTGGCCTCGTTGATCGTGTCGGACTGGCTGATCGAGACGTAGAGGACCTTGCGCGCGCGGGTGATCTCGTTGACCGAGAGCTGCACCGCGCTCGAAAGGGCGCCGACGATGAAATGGGCCTTGTCCTTCTCGATGAGTTCCAGCGTCCGGGTCGCGGCCTCGCCGGGATTGAGCTTGTCGTCGCGGACCAGAAGTTCGGCCATCCGCCCGTTCAAGCCGCCGGCCTCGTTGAACTGCTTCACGGCGAGTTCGGCAGAGCGGATCTGATCCTTGGCCTCGGCGCCGAACGGGCCGGTGACCGGTGTCGGGAAACCGATGCGGATCGGCTCGGCGGCGCGGGCGATGAACGGCATCCCGATGCCCGCGAGCGCGCCCGTGGCGGCCAGCCCGCGCACCAGCGTCCGGCGCGAGAGGGAGCCGTATCGCGATCCCTGTTCGATCATGGTTTCCTCCTGTCGTCGCGCGGGCTCGTGAAGGCGGCCCGCGTCGCGAAATCCGGGTGGCGGAGCGCGCCGGGGATGGATCAGATCACGTCGAGCGCCCTCAGGATGCGTTCGGGCGTCATGGGAAGCTGGGAGATGCCGGCGCCGAGGGGGCGAAGGGCGTCGTTGACCGCGTTCAGGGCCGCGCCGCTGGACGCCGCAGTGCCCGCCTCGCCGCAACCCTTGGCACCGAGCTCGGTGTCCCGGGTCGGCGTCTCGACATGGGCGATGACGATGTCGGGCATCTCGCAGGCCATGGGGACGAGGTAGTCGGTCATCGACCCGTTCAGGAGCTGGCCCGTCTCGCCATAGCGGCACTCCTCGAAGAAGGCCGCGCCGAGTCCCTGCACCACGCCGCCGCGGATCTGCTCGTCGACGAGGAGCGGATTGATGATGCGTCCGCAATCCTCCACGACCCAGTGCCTGAGGATCGTGACGAAGCCGGTCTCCGCATCGACCTCGACGAGACTGCCGTGGATGCCGTTGGTGAAGGCGAAGGGGTAGCCGCGAGGGGCGAAGTGATGCGCCACCGTCAGGGCCGGGGAGACGTCCGGCGGCAGCAGATCCGAGCGATAATAGGCGAGGTTGGCGACCTCCCGCAGCGTCATGCGGGGCACGCCGTCCGCGTCCGTCACCGCGTCGTCGCGGATGTCGAGGCCGGCGGGCTCCGCCTGCAGGATCGCGGCCGCGATCTCCAGGATGCGGGCCTTCAGCTTTCGACTCGCCTGCAGCGCCGTCTCGCCGCCGATGCCCGCGCCCCGGCAGGCCCAGGTCGCCCCGCCGGAGGGCGTCGTCTCGGTATCCCCGGTCACCACCCGGACGTGGTCGCGGTCCACGCCGAGCCCCTCGGCGACGATCTGGCCGACGACGGCCTCGCTGCCCTGGCCCTGCTCGGTGATGCTGATGGCGCACGTCACCTCGCCGGCCGGCGTCAGCTTGAGCACGCAGCCGTCCTGCGCCGAGATGTGCGCGCCGCCGACCCCGTAGAAGGCGGGCGTCGGATTGGTGATCTCGACGTAGGTCGCAATGCCGATGCCGCGATGGATTCCCTTCGCGCGCAGGGCCGCCTGCTCCGCGCGGAGGCCCGGATAGTCCATCAGGTCGTGGAGTTTCTCGAGGCAGGCGGCGAGGGAGAGCTTCTCGAAGCGGTACCCGCTCGGGGTGGTGTGCGGGTACATGTCGTCGGTGACGTAATTGCGCCGCCGGATCTCGAACGGATCGAGGCCGAGCCGTTCGGCCGCGAGGTCGACGAGGCGCTCGGTGACCGCGCAGGCGATCGGGTGGCCCACCGCCCGATACTGGCTCATCTGAACCTTGTTCTGGGCCACCACGGTGAGGTCGGCACGGTAATCGGTGAGCCGGTACGGCGCGCCGATCAGGCGCACGACCTGATTGCCCTCCACCGCGCTGGTGCGCGGATAGGCCGAGAACGGCCCGACGCCGGTGACGTCGTCCACCTCGATCGCCCGGAGCCGGCCGTCCGGCCCGACCGCGAGCCGGGCCCGTACCCGGTGGTCGCGGGCATGGATGTCGCTGGCGAAGGCCTCCATCCGGTCGGCGGTGAACTTCACCGGCCGCCCGAGGAGCAGGCTCGCGCCGACGACGGCCATATCCTCGTGATAGAGGTGCAGCTTCATGCCGAAGGAGCCTCCGACATCCGGGGCGATCACCCGCACGCGTGCCTCCGAGAGGCCGAAATGCCGGGCGTAGAGGTCCTGGAACTGGTAGGGCGTCTGGGTCGACTGGTGGACGGTGAGGCGGGCCTCGCTCGGGTCGAAATCGGCCAGCACCGAGCGCGGCTCCATCGTCACGGCGGTGTGTCGCCCGAAGCGCAGGTCGACCGAGACGGTCTGCGCCTCCGCGAAGGCCTCGGCGATCGAGCCGGACTCGATGCGCGTGCGGAACAGGACGTTGTCGGGCGCGTCCGCGTCGATGACGGACGAGCCCGGCGCGCGGGCCGCGTCGAGGTCCACGACCGCGTCCAGCTCCTCGAAGTCCACCGCGATCGCCTCGAGGGCATCTTCGGCCTGGGCGCGGGTCTCGGCGATCACCATCACCACCGGCTGGCCCGCCCAGAC
>CAZZZJ010000206.1:1195-6133 GCA_964658355.1 Beijerinckiaceae bacterium | reverse complement strand
ACCGTGACGCCATCATCTACCAGATCCACGTCAAGTCGTTCTTCGACTCGAACAACGACGGGATCGGGGATTTCGAGGGCCTCACCCAGCGGCTGGACTACGTCCGCGACCTCGGCGTGACGGCCATCTGGCTGATGCCGTTCTATCCGTCCCCGCTGCGGGACGACGGCTACGACATCGCCGATTACGAGGAGGTCAACCCGTCCTACGGGACGATGGAAGACTTCCGCCGGTTCGTGGAAGCCGCGCACGAGCGTGGCCTGCGGGTGATCACCGAATTGGTGATCAACCACACATCGGATCAGCACCCGTGGTTCCAGCGTGCCCGGGAGGCGCCCGCCGGATCGCCCGAGCGCGACTTCTACGTGTGGTCCGACACCGACACGCCGTATTCCGACACGCGCATCATCTTCCTCGACACCGAGACCTCGAACTGGACCTGGGATCCGGTCGCCAAGCAATATTTCTGGCACCGCTTCTACAGCCACCAGCCGGACCTGAACTTCGACAACCCGAAGGTGCTGGAAGCCGTCATCGAGACGATGCGCTACTGGCTCGACATGGGCGTCGACGGCCTTCGCCTGGACGCGATCCCCTACCTGATCGAGCGCGACGGCACGAACTGCGAGAACCTGCCCGAGACCCACACGGTCATCAAGGCGATCCGCGCCGCGCTCGATGCGAGCTATCCCGACCGGATGCTGCTCGCCGAGGCCAATCAATGGCCCGAGGAGACCGCGCAGTATTTCGGCGACGGCGACGAATGCCACATGGCGTTCCACTTCCCGCTGATGCCGCGGATGTACATGGCGATCGCCCGCGAGGACCGGCACCCGATCACCGACATCATGCGCCAGACCCCGGAGATCCCGGAGGGCTGCCAGTGGGCCATCTTCCTGCGCAACCATGACGAGCTGACGCTCGAGATGGTGACGGCCGAAGAGCGCGATTACCTGTGGTCGTTCTATGCCGCCGAGCGGCGCGCCCGGATCAATCTCGGCATCCGCCGCCGCCTCGCGCCTTTGCTGGAGAACGACCGGCGCAAGATTGAGTTGATGAAGTCCCTCGTCCTGTCGATGCCCGGCACGCCGGTCCTCTACTACGGCGACGAGATCGGCATGGGCGACAACATCTATCTCGGCGACCGCGACGGCGTGCGCACGCCGATGCAATGGTCGCCGGATCGCAACGGCGGTTTCTCGCGGGCCAACCCGCAGCGGTTGTTCCTGCCGGCGATCCAGGACCCGATCTACGGGTTCGACGCCCTGAACGTCGAGGCGCAGACGCAGTCGCAGACCAGTCTCCTGAACTGGACGCGGCGGATGATCGCCATCCGCAACAACAGCACGGCGCTGGGTCGCGGCTCGATGCAGTTCCTGTACCCGAGCAACCGCAAGGTCCTCGCCTGGATCCGCGAGTTCGAGGGCGAGCGCGTGCTCTGCGTCGCCAACCTGTCGCGTGCGCCGCAGGCGGTGCAGCTCGACCTGTCGGAGCTGCGCAGCGCGGTGCCGATCGAGCTCACCGGCGGCTCCGAGTTCCCCGCGATCGGCGAGCTGCCCTATCTGCTCACGCTGCCGTCCTACGGCTTCTACTGGTTCTCGCTGTCCTCCGCGAACACCGGCACGGTCGGTCCGATGAAGGAGGCGCCCGAGCTGTTCACGCTGGTGCTGACCGGCGGCATCGAGAGCCTGATGGCCGGGCGCGAGCGCCTCGCCTTCGAACGCACCGTGATCCCGCCCTTCATCGCGAGCCGCCGCTGGTTCGGCGCCAAGGGGTCGCGCATCAAGAGCGTGCAGGTCGTGGATTGCGCGACCGTCAAGGAGGCCGGCGGAGAGGCCCGCTTCCTGCTGCCGCGCATCGACGTGCAGCTCTCCAACGGCGAGCGCCAGCAATACTTCGTGCCCGTCGGCGTCGACGAGGGCCGCGAGGACGAGACGCTCCTCGACTTCGCCGTGGCACGCGTCCGCCGCGGACCGCGCACGGGCCTGCTCTACGGCGCCGCCGCCTCGCCCGATTTCGCGATCTGCCTCGCGGAGGGGATGCGCGACGGCCGCGAGATCTCGACGGAGGGCGGCAAGCTGGTCTTCGCGTCCACCTCGGCCTTCGACCACGGCGTGCCGTTCGAGGCGAGCGACGTGCGCCGCCTCTCGGCCGAGCAGAGCAACACCTCGATCGCCATCGGTGCGAAGATGATGCTGAAGCTGCTGCGGCGCCTCCAGCCCGGCACCCACCCGGAAGTCGAAGTCGGGCGCTTCCTCACCGAGGAGGCGAAGTTCCCGAACACGCCAGCCCTGCTCGGCACCCTCGAGCATGTGGCCGAGGACGGGACCCGGACGGCGCTCGCCGTGCTGCAGAGCTTCGTCCTGAACCAGGGCGACGCCTGGACGGTGATGCTGGAGGGTCTGCGCCGCGACTTCGAGACCGTGGTCCTGGCGCCCGAGAGCGAGGCACCGACGCCGGAGGACGCCTTCAACGATCACCTGCGCTGGGCGGACCTTCTCGGGCGGCGGACCGCGGAGATGCACAAAGCCTTCGCGATCGAGACGAGCGATCCGGCCTTCGCGGCCGAGCCCTTCACCGCCGACGACCTCGCGGTGCTCGGTGCCGATGCCCGGCACCAGGCGGACCGCGCGTTCCGCGGCCTGAAGGGGATCGTGGAGCGGGGGCTCGATGCCACCCGCCCGGCGAGCGCCGCGCTCGCCGATCGCCGTGGCGAGGTGGACGCCTTGATCGCGTCCCTGACCCGCGACCCGCCGAAGGGCGCCTTCAAGACGCGCATCCACGGCGATTATCACCTCGGGCAGGTGCTGGTTTCCAGCGGTGACCTCGTGCTGGTCGATTTCGAGGGCGAGCCGTCCCGGCCGGCCGAGGAGCGCCGGGCGAAATCGACGCCGTTGCGGGATGTCGCCGGGATGCTGCGCTCGTTCGCCTACGGCGCCGAGACGGTGACCCGCGAGATCGCGGGCCGCTTCGCCGACTCCGAGGACCGTGCCCGAACCGCCTCGACCGCGTGGCGCAGCATGATCGATGCGGCGTTCCTGGAGGGCTATGCGACCGCCGTGTCCGAGAGCCGGGCCGCCGTCACCGACATGGAGACCCAGAGCCGCCTGCTGCGCCTCTGCCTTCTGACCAAGGCGCTCTACGAGGTCGATTACGAGGCGAACAATCGACCGGACTGGATCGAAATCCCCGCCCGTGGGGTTCTCACCATTCTGGAGGACGCGAAAGCGTCCTGATCCGAAGCGCAGGCCGACGGGCGAAAATCGCTCGCTCGGCCTCGCGCGGAGACTGAATGATCTGGCTTCGTCCCACCTCGCCGGGCGCGGCTCCGATCACCCGAGAGAGGCACCTGAATGACGGCCATCGACCAGACCTTCGCGACCCGCGCCGACCCGTCGGACACGAACCGGGCCTCGGATGTCGCCCAGTCCGGTTCCACGCCAGCGGCCACGACGCAGAGCGTCCATCCCGATGCGATCGCGGCGGTGATGGCAGCCAATCACGGCGACGCCTTTAGCGTGCTGGGCCCTCATCAGGTCTCGCCGGGAATCTGGGAGGTCCGCGCCGTCCTGCCGGAAGCGAAATCCGCCGCCTTGATCGTCGGCGGCGCTTCGGTTCCGTTCGAGCGTCGCCATCCGGACGGCTTCTGGGTCGCGAAGGTCGAGAGCGTCGGCCGGCCGCTCTATGAGATCGAGGTCGAGACCTGGGACGGGGCCAAGCGCCGCCGCCACGACCCCTATGGCTTCGGCTCGTCGCTCGAGCAGCACGACGTGGACACCCTGCGCGAGGTCGGGACCAACCTCGTCTACAAGATCCTGGGGGCGCAGCTCGGCTGCCTCGACGGCATCGACGGCTTCCGCTTCGCGGTCTGGGCCCCGAATGCCCGTCGCGTCAGCGTCGTCGGTGATTTCAACGAGTGGGACGGCCGACGCCACCCGATGCGGCTGTGGCAGAACGGGGGACTCTGGGAGCTGTTCGTGCCGGGGCTCAAGGCCGGCCAGCACTACAAGTTCGAGATCCGCGGCCCGGACGGCGCGCTGCTGCCGCTCAAGGCCGATCCGGTTGCCTTCGCCGCGCAGCATCCGCCGGCGACGGCCTCCGTCCTGCAGGGTACGAGCGAGCCCACCTGGCACGACGGCAAATGGATGAAGACCCGCGGCGAGAAGGATCCGCGGCATGCGCCGATCTCGATCTACGAGGTCCATCTCGGATCATGGGCGCGCGTTCCGGACGAGGGCAACCGCTACCTGACGTACAAGGAGATGGGCGAGCGCCTGATCCCCTACGTCAAGGACATGGGCTTCACCCATATCGAGATGCTGCCGATCACGGAGTTTCCGTTCGACGGATCGTGGGGCTACCAGCCGGTGTCGCTGTTCGCCCCGACGAGCCGCCACGGAACGCCGGACGACTTCGCGGCCTTCGTCGACGCCGCGCACGAGGCCGGCATCGGCGTGATGCTCGATTGGGTGCCGGGGCACTTCCCCCTCGACGCGCACGGTCTCGGCCAGTTCGACGGCACGCATCTCTACGAGCATGCCGATCCCCGCCAGGGCTTCCACCAGGATTGGGGCACCTACATCTACAATTTCGGCCGCGCCGAAGTCGCGACGTTCTTGGCCGCCAACGCCCGGTTCTGGCTCGAACATTACCACCTCGACGGGCTGCGCGTGGATGCCGTCGCGTCGATGCTCTATCTCGACTACTCGCGCCGCCAGGGCGAGTGGATCCCGAACCAGTACGGCGGTAACGAAAACCTCGACGCGATCAACTTCCTGCGGAAGACCAACGAGGCGACCTATTCCCATGCGCCCGGTACGATCACGGTCGCGGAAGAATCCACGTCCTGGCCCGGTGTCTCGCACCCGACCTATACCGGCGGGCTCGGCTTCGGCTTCAAGTGGAACATGGGGTGGATGCACGACACCCTGAAGTTCA
>CAZZZJ010000206.1:0-1095 GCA_964658355.1 Beijerinckiaceae bacterium | reverse complement strand
CTCGGCTTCGGCTTCAAGTGGAACATGGGGTGGATGCACGACACCCTGAAGTTCATCTCGACGGACCCGATCCACCGCCGCTACCATCACCACGACCTGACCTTCGGCCTGCTCTACGCGTTCTCCGAGAACTTCATTCTCCCGCTCTCCCACGACGAGGTCGTGCACGGGAAGGGTTCGCTGCTCGGCAAGATGCCCGGCGACCGCTGGCAGAAGTTCGCGAACCTGCGTGCCTATTTCGGCTTCATGTGGGGGCATCCCGGCAAGAAGCTGCTCTTCATGGGCGGCGAGTTCGGCCAGGAGCGCGAGTGGAACCACAACCAGTCGCTCGACTGGCATCTGCTCGACGATCCGATGCATGCCGGCGTGAAGGATGCGATCCGCGACCTCAACCGGCTCTATGTCGCGACGCCGGCGCTGCACGGCCGCGACACCGAGGGCGCCGGCTTCCAGTGGCTGGTCGCCGACGACCAGGACAACAGCGTCATCGCCTGGGCGCGCAAAGGCCGGGAGGCAGGCGAAATCGCGATCGTGGTGTCGAACTTCACGCCGGTGCCGCGCGAGGGCTACCGGATCGGCGTCCCGGCCGGCGGCCGCTACCGGGAGGCGTTCAATTCGGATGCTGGGGTCTACGGCGGATCGAACATGGGCAACATGGGCGGGCGCGAAGCCGACGCCACGGAGAGCCATGGGCAGGCGCATTCCCTGAGCCTCACCCTGCCGCCGCTCTCGACCATGATCTTCATCCGCGAAGGCTGAGGATCGCCGCGCATCGTCGCTGAAACGAAAAAGCCCGCGGACCTGTCGGTCCGCGGGCTTCGTCATTGCGAGGGATGTTCCCGCAGGGGGCGTGATCAGCGCTTGAACTTGCCGTCGTACTTGAACTCGGGTGCCGCCTTCAGCTGATCCTTGGTGGCGCCGATGATCGCCTTCCACTTCTTCGCACCCTCATCGTAGCCGAGTGCGACGGATGACGGGTCGACCGACACGTAGTGCTCGCCCATGCCGAGGAAGCCGCCGACCGACAGGATGTAGCTTGTGAGCTTGCCGTGCTCGAAGGCGAGGTCCTTGATCTCGCCGACGGTGTTGTTCGAG
>CAZZZJ010000205.1:0-6135 GCA_964658355.1 Beijerinckiaceae bacterium | reverse complement strand
GACGTCCTTGTCGGCCACCAGCATCATCGCCTCGAGGCGGCGGAGATAGCGGTCGGTGCGCCAGTCCTTGGTCAGCTCGACGCAGGCGCGGGTGAGCTGGCCGGGATATTGTTCGAGCTTGGCCTCCAGCCGCTCGAACAGGGTGAAGGCGTCGGCCGTCGCGCCGGCGAACCCGCCGATCACCGCGCCCTTGGCGAGCCGCCGCACCTTGCGGGCGTTGCCCTTCACGATGGTCTGGCCGAGGCTGACCTGCCCGTCGCCGCCGATGACGACGCGGCCCCCTTTGCGCACCATCAGGATGGTGGTGGCGTGCATCTGGGCCGGGCCTGAATCGTCGTGTGCCAAGGGTGTCTCCGGGTGTCGCTCGGCTCAGCAGGTAGGGGCTCGCCCCCGAGATTGCCAAGCGCGGCCCGGTATCACGATGGGCTGCGCCGCAGGCCCGCCTTCAGTGATCGCCGCCGAGATAGGCCGCGCGGACCGCCGGATCGCTCTTGAGCTGCGCGGCCGGCCCCTGGAAGCGGATGCGGCCGTTCTCGAGGACGTAGGCGTAATCCGCGACCCCGAGCGCCGCCATGGCGAACTGCTCGACGAGCAGCATCGTCACCTGCTCCTCCTTGAGCTGACGGATGATGCGGAACACCTCCTCGACGAGCTTGGGCGCCAGACCCATCGACGGTTCGTCCAGGAGCAGGATGTCCGGCCGCAGCATCAGGGCGCGGCCCATGGCGAGCATCTGCTGTTCGCCGCCGGACAGCGTGCCGGCGAGCTGCATCCGGCGCTCCTTGAGGCGCGGGAACAGCGCATAGGCGCGCTCGCGGTCGGCGGCGACATCGCCCTTCGGACGCGAGCCGGTCAGGCGCGGAAAGGCGCCGAGCGTCAGGTTGTCCTCGACGGAGAGCGTGGGGAACACCCGCCGCCCTTCCGGGGAGTGGGCGAGGCCGGCCCGCGCCACGTCATGGCTGTCGAGCCCCGAGATCTCGCGCCCGGCGAGCTTGATCGAGCCGGCGCGCGGCTGGATCATCCCCGACAGGGCCCGCATCGTCGTGGTCTTGCCCGCGCCGTTCGAGCCGATCAGCGTGACGACCTTGCCCTTCGGCACCTGGAACGACAGGCCGTGCAGCACCTCGATCTGGCCGTAGCCGGCCGACAGGTTGGCGACCTCAAGCATGGGCTGGCTCCGCGGCGCTGGTTCCGCCCATGTCGTCGGGGGCTCCGAGATAGGCCTCGATCACCTTCGGGTCGGCCTGCACCTCGCGTGCGCCGCCCTCGGCGATCTTGTGGCCGAAATCGAGCACGCTGACCCGGTCACAGAGACCCATCACCACGTCCATGTGGTGCTCGATCAGGATGACGGTGATGCCGGCGTCCCGGATCTTGCGGATGATCGCGGTGAGGTCCGCGATGTCGGGGGCGGTCAGGCCGGCGGCCGGTTCGTCGAGGAGCAGCAGCACGGGATCGAGCGCCAGGGCGCGCCCGATCTCGAGCAGGCGCTGCTTGCCGTAGGGGAGATTGCGCGCCTCGACCTGGGCGAGGCTCGACAGGCCCATGAAGTCGAGGATCGCCATGGCGCGGGTGCGGGCCTCGCGCTCCTCGCGCCTGCGCCGCGGCGTGCCGAGGATCGCGTCGACGATGGTGCCGTGGAAGGCGTGGTGAAGGCCGACGAGCACGTTCTCCAGCGCCGTCATCTCGCGGAAGAGCTGCACGTTCTGGAAGGTGCGGGCGACGCCGGACAGCGCGATCTCGGACGGGGTACGCCCGTCGAGGCGCTTCCGCGGGCTGCCGGCGGCGGCCAGCGTCACCGAGCCGGCGGTGGGTTTGTAGATGCCGGTCAGCACGTTCATCATCGTGCTCTTGCCCGAGCCGTTCGGCCCGATCAGCCCGTGGATCGTGCCGGGCTTCACCGAGAGGTCGATGCCGGCCAGCGCCTTCAGGCCGCCGAACTGCATCAGCGCCTGCTCGACCTGAAGCAGCGGCTCGGTGCCGGCGGCCTTGCCGCGCTGCGCGATCAGCGCGTCGCCGTCGGCCGCGAGGCTCTTGCCTTCCGCGGTGTGGGCGGGGCGGAGCGCCGGGACCTTCTCGCGCAGGAAGCCGACGATGCCGTCGGGCAGGTAGTAGACCACGAACAGGATCAGCAGGCCGAACACGCTGAGCCGGAAGTCGGTCACCGATTGCAGCGCCAGGGTCGCCGGCAGGAACAGGATGCAGAGCACCACCGGCACCAGGATCGCGAAGCGGTTCTCGCGCCGGCGCACGAAGGCCTGGATCCCGACGACGAGCGCCACGGCGGCGATGATGCCGGCCATGATCCGCACCAGGTCGATGTCGGCCAGGATGTTGGGCATCATCACGATGATGGCCGAGCCGATCAGCGGCCCGGCGCGCGATTTCCGGCCGCCCATCGTCACGGCGAGGAGGAACAGCACGGTGAGCTCGAAGCCGTAGGAGTTGGGCGCGACGTAGCGCTCCGACCAGGCGAACAACGCGCCCGCGAGGCCGGCGAGGGCCGCCGACACCACGAAGGCGTAGACCTTGTAGCGATAGACGCTGACGCCCATGCAGTCGCAGGCGATCGGCGAGTCGCGCAGGGCCTCGAAGGCGCGGCCGAACGGCGAGCGCACGATCCGGTTCACCACCACGATCGTCAGCAGCAGGCAGGCGCAGACGAGATAGTAGAATTCGAGCTTGCGGCCCGCCGCGCCCCAGGGCGGCGTGATCCCGACCATCGCGAAGTCGATGACGCGGGCCGGCGGCAGGGTGATGCCGAGCGGTCCGTTGGTGATCGGCGTCAGCTCGTTGATGAAGATCTGGATGATGGTGCCGAAGGCGAGCGTCACCATGGCGAGGTACGGGCCTGTGACCCGCAGGGCCGGCACGGCGAGCAGCAGGCCGAAGGCGGAGGTGACGCCGATGCCGGCGAGCAGGCCCCACCAGACCCCGAGCTTGAAGTGCAGGAACAGCACCGCGGCGGCATAGGCCCCGACCCCGAACAGGCCGGCATGGCCGAGGCTGACCTGACCGGTGTAGCCGACGACGATGTCGAGCCCGAGGATCAGGATCGCGTAGATCGCGATCACCACCAGGAGGTGGATGTAGTAGCTGCTGGTCACCACGTGCGGGAAGGCGGCGAGGAACACCACGAGCAGCACGGCGCCGAGCGCGCCGATGTGCCGGCCGAGCCCGGCGGAGGCCGCGGGCGCCGGAGCGGCGACCGGCGCGAAGGTGGATTGCGCCATCGGCTCAGACTTTCTTGATCACGGCCTTGCCGAACAGCCCGACGGGGCGGATCGACAGAACGACGAGGAGCAGGATCAGGCCCGGCACGTCCTTGTAGCCGGTGGAGATGTAGAACCCGGTCAGCGTCTCGGCGATGCCGAGGATCAGGCCGCCGACGATGACGCCGAGGCCGGATTCGAGGCCGCCGATGATCGCCACCGCGAAGGCCTTGAGCGCCAGCACCGCGCCCATGGTGGCGCCGGTGAGCGTCACGGGCGCGACGAGCACGCCGGCGAAGGCCGCCGTCATCGCGCTGATCGAGTAGGACAGGGTGATGACGCGCTTGGTGTTGATGCCCATCAGGCCGGCGGCGTCGATGTCGTTCGAGGTGGCGATCACGGCCTTGCCCCAGATCGACTTGCGATTGAAGATCTCGACGGCGAGCATCATCAGCAGCGCCCCGGCGATGATCAGCAGCTCCATCGGCAGCATGCGGATGCCGCCGAGCTGGAGCGCCTCCTCCGGCAGGGGGGACGGGAACTTGAGGTCGTCGCGGCCCCAGATGTTCTCGGCGAGGTTCCGGAAGATGATGCCGAGCGCGATGGTGGCCATGATCCATCCGTATTCGGACTTGATCTTCACCGCCGGGCGCACGCCGAGGCGCTCGACCACCGCACCGAGCGCGAAGCCGAAGACCAGCACCAGCGGGATCATCAGCCAGTAGCCGGTGAACGGCGCCAGGGTCAGGCCGAACAGGGCACCGAGCGCCAGGGCCTCGCCCTGCCCGAAGTTCAGGGTCTTCGAGGTGGCGAAGGTGAGCTGATAGCCGAAGGCGATCGCCGCGTAGATCATGCCGACCGCGACGCCGGACGCCATGAGCTGGAGGAAGATGGTCATGTTCGCTGGTGCCCGTCTCGGGGAAGTCTGGTCGCCTGGGGGGCGCCCGAGCGGCGAGACCCCGTGTCACGGCCCGATCCGGGCTACCGCTGCGACCTGGGAGAGCGTCGCACGCCGCCGGATGCTGGTAGAGCGTTCCGGCGGCGTGCGATCATCCCGGCCGACCGACAGAAATCAGTTGGCGGCCTTTTCCTTCACGCGCACCACGCCGGCATTCTTGGCGTCGGCGTCCTTGGCGTAGACGATCTTGCCGTCCTGCACCTTTCCGAACACGACCATGTTGCGCGAGATCGCGTTGTGGTCGGCGGCGGAGAACGGCTTGTCGTAGGTCGTCACCACGCCCTCGACCTTCTCCTTGAGGTTCTCGAGGGCCTCGCGGATCTTCGGCCCGTCGGTGGAGCCGGCCTGCTTGATCGCGGCGGCGATCAGGAACACCGAATCGTAGCCCTGAGCGCCGGCGACCGGTGTCGGGATCTTCGTCACGCCGTAGGTCTTGTAGTACTCCTCCAGGAAGGCCTTGCGCTTCGGGAGCGTCTTGTCCTCGATGAAGGTCTGCGGCATCACCACGCCGTTGCCGTTGGCGCCGGCGATGTCGATGAAGCTCTGCATCGAGGCCGGCCACGAGGTGATCATCGGCACCTTCCAGCCGAGCTTGGCCATGCCGTTGGCGATCTGCGCCAGCTCCGGCCCGATGCCGTAGGCCAGGATCACGTCGGCGCCGGCCTGCTGGGCCTTCAACAGCTGGGCCGTCATGTCGACGTCCTTGATGTTGAACTTCTCGACCGCCACCGGCTTCACGCCCTTGGCGCCGAGATACTTCTCGATGTCCTCGCGGCCGAGCTGGCCGTAATTGGTCGAGTCGGCGAGGATGGCGATCTTCTTGTGCCCCTGCGCGACGGCCTCGTCGACCATCATGCCGGCCTGCAGCACGTCGTAGGCCGAGTTCCGGAAGACGTAGTTGCTGTCGTAGTCCGGCGCCTTGAACTGGTTGGTGATGATCGTCCCGGTGGCGACGTTGTTGAACACCGGAATCTCGGCTTCCTGATAGAAGCGCTGCGCGGCGAGCGCCACGCCGGTGTTGATGAAGCCCAGGGTCGCGACGACCTTCTCCTTGCTGATGAGCTCCTGCGCCACCTGGGCGCCGACCTCGTTCTTGGCCTCGTCGTCGCGCTCGACGAGCTGGATTTGCCGCCCGAGCACGCCGCCGGCCTTGTTGATCTCGGCCGCGGCCAGCCGCGCGCCGTCGCGCATCGAGACGCCCATGGCGGAGGAGCCGCCGGTGTAGGGGCCGGTGACGCCGATCTTGATGGGGTCCGCGGCCTGGGACGGCAGGACGCCGAGCGTGGCCAGTGCGGTCGCGCCGAGCAGGGCGCCGACGAACGCGCGCGTCGTCAGTCTCATGGCTGTTTCCTCCGTATCCCGATCCGGGCGTTTTTTGTGTCGCGATGCCTTGAGGCACCGTCACGGGCCGTGCGGCCCGGACATGGCGGGCCACCGGTCCGGGCGCAGGAATATTGTCGAACGTGGGCGCGAACGCAACGCGTCGCGCGGGTTCCGGCCTACAAATCCAAAGGCTTGTGGGATTTCGTGCCGGCCATCCGGTCGCCGCGTCCGCGAGGCGCGCGCCGGTCCATCGATCCCGTGCGATCTGCACAGGGGCAACGGCCGGCGCCGGTGCGCACGCCATCGCGAATCCTCGTTCCCGACGGCGCGCCTGCGGGCGCGCGGGGGCGCCACGCCGGCGCCGGACCGCGATCCGGGCCGACGCGATCGGCCGAGCGCTCGGAAAGGGATCGCCGGGGCCAGGCCGGAAAGGCCACGAGCCGGACAAAGCCCTGTTGACCGATCGGTGCTTTCCCCTTAACGGGAGCGCTCCCGAACGACGGACCTCTCCCGAGCGGTCGCCGGCTTCCAGCCGTGCCCGGAACGCGAGCGGTTTTCGTCCGATCGGTGGGGGATAGTTTAACGGTAGAACGGTGGACTCTGACTCCTCTGGTCCTGGTTCGAATCCAGGTCCCCCAGCCA
>CAZZZJ010000204.1:1871-6155 GCA_964658355.1 Beijerinckiaceae bacterium | reverse complement strand
CGACGGGATCACCGCGCATCTGCGCGAGGACCGTCGGCACATCCGCGACGCCGACATGGCGGCGCTCGCCCGCACCCTGATTGTGCCGCTCAACTTCGAGATGGCGGCGACCGACGAGATGGTGGCGCTGGCCCGCACGCTGAAGCCGCATGCCGCCTGCCTCGTGCCCGAGAAGCGCGAGGAGCGCACCACCGAGGGCGGCCTCGACATCGTCGGCGGCCGCGAACACCTGAGCCCGCGCATCCGCGCGCTCTCGGATGCCGGCATCCGCGTCTCGCTGTTCGTCGAGCCGGACGAGGCGGTGATGGAGGCGGCGTACGCGCTGGGCGCGCCGGTGGTGGAACTTCACACAGGCAGTTATTGCGAAGCCTCGGCCGTCGGCGACGCGGTCGCCACGGCGCGCGAACTGGCCCGCATCGTCCGCGCGGCCGAGCATGGCCGCAAGCTCGGCTTGGAGATTCACGCGGGGCACGGGCTCACCACCGACAGCGTCGGGTCGATCGCCAGGATCCCCGAGATCCGCGAACTCAACATCGGCCACGCGCTGATCGCCGACGCGATCTTCGTCGGGCTGGGCCGAGCGATCCGCGACATGCGGACCGCGATGGATGCGGCGCGTGCGGGGAGCCGGGAGCGTCCGTCGGGGCAGGACCGATGATCCTCGGGATCGGCTCCGACCTTTGCGACATCCGCCGGATCGAGCGATCGCTCGAACGCTTCGGCGAGCGCTTCACGCACCGGGTGTTCACCGAGGGTGAGCGGGCCCGCTGCGACCGCCGGGCCGCCCGCGCGCCCTCCTACGCCCGACGCTTCGCCGCCAAGGAGGCCTGCGCCAAGGCGCTCGGCACCGGCATGGCACAGGGAGTGTTCTGGCGCGACCTGGAGGTCGTGAACCTGCCCGGCGGCCAGCCGACCCTTCGTCTCACCGGGGGCGCTCTCGTACGCCTGGCCGCGATGCTGCCGCCGGGGCACGCGGCCAAGCTCCACGTCACGCTCACCGACGACCCGCCGATGGCACAAGCATTCGTGATCATCGAGGCCGTGCCGGAGAGCACCGGCCGGGATTGACGCGCGATCCCGGCGCGTTGCGGGGGAACCCGGCTTGGTCTAGACCGCCGCGACGCAACGGACACGGGTGGGGCGCCGCGGGCAGCGCCCGCGCGGGCCGTCGGCCCCGTCCCAGACGGATCGACAGATGGAACGCGCGCGCTTGGATCGGGACGGCAAACACGAGGTCCGGACGCAGCCGGGGACCTGGGCCAGCATCCGCGAAACGCTGAAGGTCGGTATCCAGGCGCTGCTGATCGCCCTCGTGGTGCGCACGCTGCTGTTCCAGCCGTTCAACATTCCCTCGGGCTCGTTGATCCCGACGCTGCTGATCGGCGACTACCTCTTCGTGTCGAAGTATTCCTACGGCTACTCGAAATACTCCCTGCCTTTGAGCGAATATCTTCCGATCAAATCGGAAGGCCGCATCTGGGCGGCCGAGCCGAAGCGCGGCGACATCGCGGTGTTCAAGCTGCCCAAGGACAACGCCACCGACTACATCAAGCGGGTGATCGGCCTGCCCGGCGACAAGATCCAGATGATCGACGGCGTGCTCAACATCAACGGCAAGCCGGTCAAGCGCGAGCGCATCGCCGACTACGAGACCATCGATCCCTACGGCCAGGCGACCAAGGTGCCGCAGTATAACGAGACGCTGCCGAACGGCATCGTGCACCACACGATCGAGCGCGACGGCGACAACGGGTTCTGGGACAAGACCGAGCTCTACACGGTGCCCCCCGGCCACTTCTTCATGATGGGCGACAACCGCGACAACTCGACCGATTCGCGCGATCTCGCCAATGTGGGCTACGTGCCGTTCGAGAACTTCGTCGGCCGCGCCGAGATGATCTTCTTCTCGATCGACGAGGGTACGCCCGCCTGGCAGATCTGGAACTGGCCGGCGCACGTGCGCTGGGGCCGCCTGTTCTCGACGATCCACTGACCGTCGCCTTGACCGACGAGGCGCGCCCCTCCGCCCGCGCGCGGCGCATCACCCGGCCCAAGCCCGACCTGTCGGTGCTGGAGGCGCGGATCGGGCATAGCTTCGCCGACCCGTCGCTGCTCGCCCGGGCGCTGACGCATGTCAGCAAGGCGGCGGGCCGCACCGGCAGCTACCAGCGCCTCGAATTCCTTGGCGACCGGGTGCTCGGCCTCGCGATCGCCGACCGGCTCTACGCCGCCTTCCCGCAGGCCGACGAGGGCGACCTCTCGCGCCGGCTCGCGGGCCTGGTGCGGCGCGAGACCTGCGCCGCCGTCGCCACCGCCTGGGACGTCGGCCCGCACCTCGTTCTCGGTCAGGGCGAGGTCCTGGGCGGCGGACGCCGCAACCAGACCATCCTGGCCGACGTCTGCGAGGCGATCCTCGGCGCCGTCTACCTGGATGCCGGCTACGAGGCGGCCCGCGCCCTGGTCGAGACCGCGTTCCGCCCGGCCGAGCCGACCGGTGCGCCGCGGGGGCGCGATGCGAAGTCTGCGCTGCAGGAATGGGCGATGGCCCGCGGCCTCGCGATTCCGGTCTATGATGTGGTCGAACGCTCCGGCCCAGACCACGCGCCGCATTTCCGCATCGCCGCCCGCGTCGACGGGCTCGAGCCGGGGATCGGCGCGGGTCCCTCGAAGCGCCTTGCCGAGCAGGACGCCGCCCGGACCGTGCTGGCGCGCGAGGGCATCGTCGAGGGGCCCGGCCCGGACGGAGACCAGACGGGCCAAGGGGCGGCCCAAGGGGCTGCCCGGGCGGCGACCCAGGGGGCGAGCGAGGACCGGACATGAGCGCGATCCCACACGACGAACCGAACGACGGGCCGGAGGACGCGTTCGAGGACGTGCAGCGGCGCCCCGCCCCGAGCCTGCTGCCCGGCACCCCCACCGATGCCAAGGCCGGTTTCGTCGCGCTGATCGGCGTGCCGAACGCCGGCAAGTCGACGCTCCTGAACAGCCTCGTCGGCACCAAGGTCTCAATCGTCTCGCGCAAGGTTCAGACGACGCGGGCCCTGGTGCGCGGCATCCTGATCGAGGGCTCCGCGCAGGTGGTGCTGGTCGACACCCCCGGCATCTTCCAGCCCAAGCGCCGGCTGGATCGGGCGATGGTCCACTCCGCCTGGAGCGGGGCGGCCGACGCCGACGCGGTCTGCCTGCTCGTCGATGCGCGCAAGGGGATCGACGAGGAGCTCGAGACGATCCTGGCGCGCCTGCCCGACGTGCGCCGCCACAAGATCCTGATCCTCAACAAGATCGACCTGATCCTGCGCGAGAAGCTGCTGGCGCTCGCCGAGGAGCTGAACAAGCGCATCCCGTTCGCCGACACCTTCATGATCTCGGCGCTGAACGGCGACGGCATCGCCACGCTGAAGCAGGCTCTGGCCAAGCTGATGCCGGCGGGCCCGTGGCTCTACCCGGAGGATCAGGTCTCGGACGCGCCGATCCGCATGCTCGCTTCGGAGATCACGCGCGAGAAGCTCTACGACCGGCTGCACGAGGAGCTGCCCTACCGATCCACCGTCGAGACCGACCAGTGGCAGGTGCGCAAGGACGGCTCGGTTCGGATCGAGCAGACGATCTTCGTCGAGCGCGAGAGCCAGCGCTCGATCGTGCTCGGCAAGGACGGCCAGACCATCAAGGCGATCGGGACGGCGGCCCGCCGCGAGATCGCCGAGGTCGCAGAAACCACGGTGCACCTCTTCCTGCACGTGAAGGTGCGCGAGAACTGGGCCGACGACCCGGCCCGCTACCGCGAGATGGGCCTGGAATTTCCGCGCGGCTGATTCTTTTCGGTTCGCGTCTTTTCGAATCGCGCAAAACGGCGTGTTGATGCGTCGGGCTTCCCGTGCCGACCTGGCGGGAGGCGGATTCCGCGAACATGACCCGACCGCGTATCCCGAGCCGTTCGCGCGCGGGGCGGCCGCATCGCGGCGTCGCCCGCATCGTCCATGGCATCTTCCGTCGACCGGCACCGAAATCCACCACACCCATGTTCGACACTTCCATAACCGATGCCGTCTATGGCTTTCCGCTGGCGGAACTCGCCGCGGTTCCGCCCGACGCCGCGCAGGTCTCGCCGCTCGTCCCCGGTTCCGCGCGCCTGGAGGATTGCGCGGATCTGAGCCTCGCCGCCGTCCACATGCTGGCGCCGCCCGGGACCGTGGAGCGACGCTTCGTTCTGGCGCAGGCGCTCCGTGCGCTGCGTCCCGGCGGCGACCTCCTGGTGATGGCCCCGAAGGATCGCGGCGGCGCGCG
>CAZZZJ010000204.1:0-1771 GCA_964658355.1 Beijerinckiaceae bacterium | reverse complement strand
GCTTGCGCGCCTCGACTTCGTGGTGACGAACCCGCCCTTCCACGACGGCGGCGCCGAGGACCAGAAGCTGGGGCAGGTCTTCATCCGTCGCGCCGCGGAGGCGCTGCGCCCCGGGGGCAGCCTGTGGCTGACGGCCAACGCCCACCTGCCCTACGAGCGGGTGCTCGCCGAGGCCTTCAAGGCGGTGACGGTGAGGGCGTCCGCCAACGGCTACAAGGTGTTCGAGGCGCGCAAATGAGCGGCAAGGGACACGAGAAGACTCCGACCGCGCGGCTCGACAAGCTGCTCGCCAACCTCGGCTACGGCTCGCGCCGCGAGATCGCCGGTCTTGCCCGCGCCGGCCGCATCGTCCTCGACGGTGCGGCCCTCGACGACGCGGGTGGTCGCATCGCGGTGACGCCCGACCTGCCCACGCGCCTGACCGTCGATGGCGAGGGCGTGGATCCGCCGCCGGGCCTGGCGTTGATCCTGCACAAGCCGCTGGGCGTCACCTGCTCGCACAAGGAGGCCGGCGCCCTGGTCTACGGGTTGCTGCCCGAGCGCTGGCGCCGCCGCGACCCGGCGCTCTCCACCGTCGGACGCCTCGACAAGGAGACGTCGGGGCTGCTGCTGCTCACCGACGACGGCGCCCTGCTGCACCGGATCATCGCGCCGAAGGCTGCCGTGGCCAAGCGCTACCGCGTCACGCTGGATCGTCCGCTCCGGGGCGACGAGGGTGCGATTCTCGCCGCCGGCACGCTGATGCTGGAGGACGACGACAGGCCGCTCCTGCCGGTCGCGTTCTCCGCCGAGGATGCGACGCACGCCACCGTGACCCTGCACGAGGGCCGGTACCATCAGGTCCGCCGCATGTTCGCGGCCATGGGCAACCACGTCACGGCGCTGCACCGCGACCGAATCGGCGGCCTCGACCTTCCGGCCGACCTGCCGGCGGGCCGCTATCGGGTGATGACGGCCGACGACGTCGCCTCGGTCTTCGCAGGTCCGGCCTGAGCGGTCCGCAGGATTGTCTCGCGGGTCGGCCCGAACCGCCGTTTCTCGGGCTTGCGCATGTGAAGAATAAAAACCGTTTCAAAAGTATTGCGCCCTAAGGTCCGCTTCGGGAGAGCGGAGATCGTGTTCATGCAACCCTTCGAGGCCGACGACGCCTTGCAACCGGACGTTGTCGAGCGCGAGATCGCATCGAGTAGACGTCGGCTCGTCTTCGCGGCACCGATCGAAAGGCTGTTCGAGCGTGACGGCCGGGCGGCACGTCTACGCCTGATAACGATGACGTCCCTCATCGCGGTGGTTATCTACGATCTGTTCCTGGCGCTGGACTGGTTCCTGCTGCCTGATGTCTTCGCGATGATGGCCGTCGGCCGAATCTGCATCTTCACGCCGATCGTCCTTGGAATGCTGTGGTTCGCCCATGCGCGACCGAGCAAGCTCAGGATGGACATCTTCTCGGTGTTGTCCGGGCTGCTCGCCGTCCTGATCCCGACGATCATCATGGAGCAAAGTAACAGCTCGTCCAAGCTCGATTATCAGTATACCAACGCGTTGATCATGATGTTCGTCGCCGTCGTCCAGCGTGCGCGATTCTCCTGCACCGTCGCCATGCTCGTATTGAGCGTCGCGATCCACTTCATTGTCATATCGTCCATCGAAACGTTCGAGTTCGCGAATTTCCTCGCGATCGCGATGTTCTACCTGACCGTTTTGGTCCACCTGTCGCTCGCGTCCTACATCCTGGAGTACACCGAGCGACGAAGCTTCCTGTTCGCCCTGC
>CAZZZJ010000203.1:4947-6156 GCA_964658355.1 Beijerinckiaceae bacterium | reverse complement strand
ACGATCGCGAGAAAGGACTTGGTGGGGGAAGTAGGACTCGAACCTACGAAGCTTACGCAGCGGATTTACAGTCCGCCCCCTTTGCCGCTCGGGACATTCCCCCAAAGGACAGCCCATCGGGCCGCGCGGGGCTCTTATGGTGAGGGGGGGCCGACCTGTCAACCATGCGCACGGCCTGCGCGCCGCGGTCCGGGGTCAGTGACCGGTGGTGCTCGAGAAGCCGTTGATCACCACGACGCCGGCGACGATCAGGCCGAGGCCGATCAGAGCCGGGGTGTCGAGACTCTGCCGGAAGGCGAGCCAGCCGACCAGCGAGATCAGCACGATGCCGACGCCCGACCAGACCGCGTAGGCGACCCCCATCGGGATCGTGCGGAGGGTCAGAGCGAGAAAGAAGAACGCCACCGCATAGCCGATGCCCGTGATCAGCGTCGGCACAGGCCGGGAGAACCCTTCCGACGCCTTCAATGCGCTCGTGCCGACCACCTCGGCGGCGATCGCGATCATCAGGTAGACCCAGTCCACGACCGCGACACTCCCGGTTCGGCGGATCGACAGCCCGCGGACGGCGCCGTCGGAATGGCCCTCGACCGACCGGTCAGCTCGCGTCGGCACCGAGCACGAGGCGGAGCGACCGGGCGAGCTCGTCGCGGCGGTAGGGCTTGTTGAGCACCGGAAGCTCGCCGCGGCCGATGACCTGGCCCTCGTCGAGGTCGGCGACGTAGCCGGAGGTGAGTAGCACCTTGAGGCCAGGGCGCAGGCGCTGCGCCTCCGCGGCGAGCTGCGAGCCGTTCATGCCGCCGGGCATCATCACGTCCGAGAACAGGATGTCGATGCGCTGGACGTCCCTGAGGTGCGCCAGGGCTTCGGCGGCATTGCGCGCCACGACGACCTTGTAGCGCAGCTCCTCGAGGCTCTCGACGGCCATGGCGAGGACCTGCTCGTCGTCCTCGACCAGCAGCACGGTCTCGCCGTCCCCGGCCCGGCGGAGCGGAAGCACGCCGCGCTCGCCCACGCCCGTCTCCTCGCCGGCGGGATCGGATGAACGCGGGAAGCGGAGCCGGAAGGTGGTGCCTTTGCCGACCTCGGATTCGATGGCGACGAAGCCCTTGGCGCTGCGCGTGAAGCCATAGACCTGGCTCAGGCCGAGCCCGGTGCCCTTGCCGACCTCCTTGGTGGTGAAGAACGGCTCGAACACCCGAGCCATCA
>CAZZZJ010000203.1:0-4847 GCA_964658355.1 Beijerinckiaceae bacterium | reverse complement strand
CACCATGTCGAGGCCGCCCACGATGACCGTGAGCAGGTTGTTGAAATCGTGCGCGACGCCGCCGGTGAGCTGGCCGATCGCCTCCATCTTCTGCGCCTGGCGTAGGGCCTCCTCGGTGTTGCGCTGGTCGGAGCGGTCGAGGACGATGCCGGCCATGCGGACCGGCGTGCCGTCGCCGCGATACTCGGCCCGGCCCTTGGCCGCGATCCAGCGCACGACGCCGTCCGGGCGCACGATGCGGCATTCGAGGTCGAGCGCCCCGGTCTCGGCGGCCTGCGCGAAGGCCGCCGCCGCCGCGTCCCGGTCGTCCGGGTGGACGTGGGCGAGGAAGGTCTCGCGGCTCCAATGCGCGACGGGCTCGGCATAGCCGAAGATCGCATCGTGGCGTTGGGACCGGCGCGCGGTGTCGGTGAGGAGATCGAGGTCCCACGTCCCCATGCCTGCGGAATCGAGCGCGAAGGCGAGGGTCTCGCGAGCGGCCTCGACCTCGCGGGTCCGCTCGGCCACCCGCCGTTCCAGCGTCTCGTTGGCGATCCGCAGGCGCTCCTCGGCCTGCTCGCGCACGCGGATGTGCTCGCGCGCCTGATACTGGCGCCGCCGAACCCGGATCGCCGAGGCGACGGCGCCGACCAGAGTCTCGGCGTTGATCGGCCGTTCCAGCAGCACGACGTTGCCGAGGCGCTCGATCATCGCCGCGCTCCGCGCCGGGCGGCGCCCGGCCTGGCGCGTCGCAAGCAGGATGAACGGAAAATCCGACCAGGACGGCTGCGCGTCGAGCCACGCGTCGAGTCGCTGCGAATCCACTTCGAGCAGCGCCTCTTCCGTGACGATGGCGGTGCCGGCCACCGCCTGCAAGGCGTCCAACCACGTGGCGGGATCGGGACAGAGGGTGAAGGGCGTCCCGGATTTGGCCAGGAGCTGGCCGATGACGGCGCCGTCGCGACCGCGCGGAGTCAGGATCAGGACCCGGCTTTCCTCGTCGCCGATCCTCATCTCGGGAGGCCGGCATCCGCCGTGTCGCCGCGCAGCATCGCCACCTCGCCGCGATAGGCGGGCAACCCCGTCAGCACGCCCTCGAAATCGGTCAGCGCCTCACCGACCTGGAGCCCCTGGGGAGAGAGCCGAACTTCGCGGATGGTGCGCTCGTGGGCACTGACGCGGCTCTTCACCGCCGAGAGTGCGGTGCGGATCTCGCCCATGGCCTCGAAGTAGCGGAACAGCAGGATGCCGTCGCTGAGATAGCTCAGGTCGACGTCGGTGCGCACGTCGCCGATGACGCCGTGCTGCCCGAGCACCAGCAGGGTCGTGACGCCCATCTGGTTCAGGTAGGTCAGCAGCTCGTGCATCTGCAGGACCAGGAACTGCTCGCCCGGCATCGCGTGGATGTAGGCGTTCAGGCTGTCCATGACGACGACGCTCGCATGGTGGCGTTCCACCGCCTCGCGAACCCGGCAGGCGAACTCGCCGGGCGCCAGCTCAGCTGGATCGACCTGTTGAAGGGTGAGGGCGCCGCTGGCGAGATGCCGCTGCAGATCCATCCCGAGGATGGCGGAGCGCGCCAGCAAGGTCGCCCGTCCCTCGTCGAACAGGAAATAGGTGGCCTTCTCGCCCCGCTCCAGCGCCGCGAGCATGCAGCGGATCGCCGTGGTGGTCTTGCCGGCGCCCGAGGGACCCAGCAGGAGGGTGTTGGTGCCGCGCACCAGGCCGCCGCCGAGCAGGAGGTCGAGTTCCGCCGAGCCGGTCGAGTTGGTCGCGGGATCGAAGGCGCCGTGGTGCTCGGCGGCCACCAGGCTGGGAAACACCACCAACCCACCGGTCTCGATGGTGAAGTCGTGATAGCCGCCGCGGACCTTGACGCCACGCATTTTCAGCGCACGCAAGCGGCGGCGCTCCGCGCCGAATTCGCGCTGGTTGTGCTCCAGCAGGAGGACGCCGTGGGCGATGCTGTGCAGCTGCACGTCGGCGGTGCCGTCGTCCAGCAGGAACACCGTGCAGCGGCGTGCCGCGAAGAGCTGCTTCAGCGCCAGGATCTGGCGGCGATAGCGCAGTGGGTTCTGCGCGAGCAGGCGCAGCTCGGACAAGCTGTCGAAGACCACGCGGTCGGGCGCGAGCGCGTCCACCCGCTCGATCACCTCGCGGACGGTCTCGCCGAGCTCCACCTCGGAGGGATGCAGCACGGACTGCTCGCTCTCCGGGTCGAGGCCGAGCTCGCTCACCAGCTCGTAGATCTCCAACCCATCGAGCGACCATCCGTGCGAGGCCGCCGCCGCGTGCAGCTCTTCGGCACTCTCCGACAGGGTGACGTAGAGGCCCCTCTCGCCACGCGCGACCCCATCGAGCAAGAACTGCAGGGCGAGCGTGGTCTTGCCGGTGCCGGGCGTCCCTTCGAGCAGGTAGAGGCGCCCTCGCGTCAAGCCTCCGGCCAGGATGTCGTCCAATCCGGGGATACCGGTCGACAGCATGTCCCGAACGTAGGAAGCGACGCGCGGTTGTTCGTCAATGGTCATCGGCATCACGCGTGGAAGGCGGTCGTTTGGCCGGCGAAGGTCGGTTCGCCGGCAGGTTATGAAGAGCTTAGCTTCAACGCGGAAGGCGCCGATAAGTCCCAACCGCTCCGCAACCTGCCGCACGGCGACCCACGGGCTCCGGGCAACAAGACCAAGACGCCCACGATCGCGCCTATGTCGCAGGTCCATCCGGGACGCACGGACGTTGTCCGTGTCCGCTCGCTTCCCGACGATCGCTCCCGCCAGGCTCCCATGCTTCGACTGCTCATCGCGGACGGCAACACGCGCGACGACCGCGACCGCCACGTCGCCGCCACCGGCCGCACCTCCGCGGAGTCCTATGCCGACGTCGTCCACGCACATCGAGCGGAGGCGCATTGTCGTCTGGTCAGCCCGGCTGATTCCGACGCTGCTTTGCCCGACGGCGCGGGGCTTGCCGACTATGATGGGGTGATCTTTACCGGCTCGGCCCTGAAGGTCGCCGAGCGCAGCCCGGCCGTGACGCGACAGGCCGACCTGATGCGCGCGGCGCTGCAGGCCGGCCTGTCGGTGTTCGGCTCGTGCTGGGGCACCCAGCTGGCGGCGGTCGTCGCCGGAGGCGATGTCGGCCCCAATCCGCGCGGCCCGGAATACGGCTTCGCCCGCCGCATCGCCGCCACCGCGGAGGCGCGCGAGCATCCGCTCCTGACGGGCCGCGGGGCGGCGTGGGACGCGCCGGCGATTCATTCGGACGCCGTGATCCTGCCCCCACCGGCTGCCCGGGTGCTGGCGGCCAACGCGCTCCTCGACGTGCAGGCGATCGAAATCCCGCACGGAGGCGGCCTGTTCTGGGGCACGCAGTACCATCCCGAACTGGACCTCGACGAACTTGCGGCGATGCTGCGGGTCTGCGCAGACGACGTCGTCGAGGCCGGCCTTGCAGCCGACGGCCGCGCCGTCTCGGCCTATGCAGCCGAGATCGAGGCGCTCCATGCGGGCGACGATGCGGCGCGTCCGCTCGCCTGGCGGCATGGACTCGGCGCCGACGTCCTCGATCCGCGCCAACGCCGCCGCGAGATCGGCAACTTCCTCGATCGTCTCGTCGGCCGCGACGCCGGCTAGGCCGCCGCGGCCATCGGGACCGACGCAGGCTCCGCTTCGCTGTCCCGAACCTCGTCGGTGTGAACGTCGAAGCGCATCAGGTAGGCGGTGCCGAAGCTGGTGGTGAGCGCGCAATCGGTCGCGTCGCGGCCGCGCGCCATGACGATCCGGGCGATGCGCGGCGTGTTGTGCCGGGCATCGAACGTGTACCAGCGATCGCCAAGATAGACCTCGAACCAGGCCGAGAAGTCCATCGGCGCCGGGTCCTTCGGCACGCCGATGTCGCCAAGATAGCCCGTGGCGTAGCGGGCCGGGATGTTCATGCAGCGGCACAGCGCGATCGCGAGATGCGCGAAGTCCCGGCAGACGCCGACGCGCTGGGTATAGCCGTCGAAGGCGGTGCGGGTGTTGTCGGCCTGCTGGTAGTCGAACCGCAGATGATCGTGCACGAAGTCGACGATCGCCTGCACCCGGGCCCAGCCCTCCGGCGTCGCGTCGAACAGCGACCAGGCGATGGCCGACAGCTTGTCGGTGTCGCAGTAGCGCGAGCCCAGCAGGTAGGGCAGCACCGCGTCCGGCAGGTCCTGCACCGGGTGCTGGCAGGCCTCGGGGGCGAACGCGTCCGGCGTGCCGGAATCGCGGATCGTGAAATCGACCGACATCGCGATCCGACCGCCTGGGGCGACGATGCGGGTGCAGACATTGCCGAAGGCGTCGATGTGCTGCGTCGCCGGCACCGGCGGGTCGAAGGCGATGACCTCCGGCGTGACGAGATCGGCCCGGCGCTCCGGCCGCACGTTGAGCAGCAGGTTCATCGGGGTCGGGCCGAAAGTGTTGAAGGCGATGGTGAAACCGGTCTGGACGAGCATCGGTGGATCCGTGACGGCCGCGTGCGCGGGCGCAGGCGGGGCAGAGCCGAGGGCGTGGATGCGCCTTGAACACCGAGGACGAGCCCGAGGTTCCGCAGATCAGATGTGCTCGCCGCGCAGGTTCTGCCCAGAGAAACGGCAGTCGTCGTCGGATCACAACCCGGACGTTGCTGCGATCCGCTAGACCAGGCGACCGACGACAGCGGCGCGATAAGCCTTTCGGCCCCGCCGCGCCCGACGTCGTGACTTCCCTCCCCTAAAGGGGGGGAAGGAAGAATGCGGCTCCGCCTGCGCGAAGCGTCGGCAGCCTGAGGAAATCCCCTCGGCGCCGCGGTCTGGCGCTGATGATGCATCGCACGAGGCTTCGACCCTTCGGCCCCTCGGGATGCCA
>CAZZZJ010000202.1:4131-6164 GCA_964658355.1 Beijerinckiaceae bacterium | reverse complement strand
ACGCCTCCTACGCGCTGTATCTCGTCCACCCCTTCGTCCTGCGGGCCGTGCGCGAAGGGCTGGTGCGCACCGGCCTCGCGCCCCTCCTCGGCCCCTGGGGCGCCCTCGCGCTGATGCTGGCCCTGAGCGTCGCGGCGGCCTTCCTCGTCTCCCGCTGCGTCGAGCGCCCGATGACGCGCCACGCCCGCGCCCTGCTCGATCCGCCGCGCGATCCCCATCCGGTGCCGAAAACCGTGTGAGCGCCGGGCGGGCCTGAGTTTCCCGCCGCCCCGATCCGCATTAGCGTCACGCCGTTGACGGCGCATGCGAGCGAGGCCACGCGATGAAGACCCTGCTGGTACCGATCGCGCTCCACGACGCCCTGCCCTCGGTGCTGGAGACGACCCGCCTCGTGGCGCAGCGCTTCGGCAGCCTGATCGAGGGCGTGTCGCTCAGGCCGGCGCTCGCCGAGTACGTGCCCGTCGACATGGTCGGCGGCATGACCTGGCTGCGCGACGAGGAGGCCGACCGGGCCGAGGCCGAGGAGGCGGGCGGTCGCTTCGTCGCCTTCATGGACGGGGCCGGCATCCCGCGCCACGCCCGGGACGGCCTGTGCGTGCCCGAGAACGTGGCCGGCGCCGGGGCGCGCTACCGCTGGCGGCAGGACGTGCCGGCCGGCGACGCCTTCCTCGGGCAATACGCGCGCCTGTTCTCGGCGACCGTCGTCGGCCGCCCGGGCGCGGCGGACGGCACGCCGCGCATGACCACCCTGGAAACGGCGCTGTTCGAGGGCGGCCGCCCGATCCTGGTGGCGCCCCCGACCCCGCCGACCCGGTTCGGCGACGCGATCCTGGTCGCCTGGAACGGCTCGACCGAGACGGCGCGTGCCGTCGCCTTCGCGATGCCGCTGCTGCGGGCGGCCTCCCGCGTGCTGGTGCTCAGCGTCGAAGGCGGCACGGTGCCCGGTCCGAGCGCCGAGGACCTCGCCCGCTCCCTCGCCTGCGAGGGAGTCGCCGCCGAGCACAAGGCGCTCGCCGCCGGGCGCCGGACGCCGGGCGAGACCTTCCTCGCCGAGGCGAAGGAATTCGGCTCCGACCTGCTGATCAAGGGCGCCTACACCCAGAGCCGCCTGCGGCAGATGATCTTCGGCGGCCCGACGAGCCATCTGCTCGCCCATGCCGACCTGCCGATGCTGATGGCGCATTGACGGACGGGGTCTGGGATCGGCTCGGGAACCTGAGCCGTTCGGCCGACGTTCGCGCCTTGCCGGCAAGACCGGTCGACACGAGGGGCTGACGACAGTGATCCGAGCTTGTCTGATGGCGCTCGCGTTGAGCGCCGCGTCCATGGCCGCGCAGGCCGGGGACACCGCCGCGCGCTACCAGGGCACCGTCGAGGCCCGCGATGCCGAGGCTCTGACGATCCGGCGCGCGGATGGCGGATCGCTGACCGTGCAGATGACCGTGAAGACGCGGATGTTCATCGCGACCGCCGGCCGCCTCCGCGACATCAAGCCGGAGAGTTACGTCAGCATCGTTTCGGTGCCCGGCCCCGACGGCACGCCGAAGCCGACCAGGGTTGCGATCTATTCGCCGTCCGAACGCGGCTTCGAGGCCGGCACCCAGGCCTGGGGCGCCGCCCCCGACGCGATGCTGACCGCCGGCTGGATCGGCGGCCTGTCGATCGACGCGCCCCGCCAGGTCGAACTGGTCTACGCGGGTGGCAGCAAGACCTTCACCATTCCGCCGGGCACGCCGACGGCGCAGATCGCGCCGGGGGAGAAGGCGCTTCTCGTGCCGGGCGCCCCCGTGGTCGTGCTCGCGCGCACCGACGCGCAGGGCGTCGCCAGCGCCGACGTCGTGGCGGTGGGCCGATCGGGGACCGAGCCGACGCTGTGACATCGCGCACGGCCCGGCGCCGCCATGCGTGCCGAATCAGCGACGCCTGACCGCAGGCATGGCGCCGGGCGGGGCGCCCGCGCTACATCGCGCTCATGACGGACTTCACCCTCGATCCACGGCTCGCCGCCGACACCGTGCCGGTCGGCGATCTCG
>CAZZZJ010000202.1:0-4031 GCA_964658355.1 Beijerinckiaceae bacterium | reverse complement strand
TCCTCTGGCAGGAGGTCCACCTCGCATCCGGCGTGATGCAGGCGCTGGCCAAGCCCGACAAGATCAACGTCGCGTCCCTCGGCAACGTCGTGGCGCAGCTCCACGTGCACGTGGTCGGACGCTTCCTCTCGGATCCGGCCTGGCCCGGCCCGGTCTGGGGCTTCGAATCGCGCAAGCCCTATCCGCACCATGCCCGTGCGCAGCTCGCCGAGCGGGCCGGCGCCCTGTTCGCAGCAGCCTGAGGTGGCGATGACAGACCCCTTCGCAACGCTCGGCTTCACGCAGAACGGGCTCGTTCGCCACTCCTCGGAGCAACCGGAGGAGGCGGTGCCCGCCCCCGACGCGCCGGAGAGCCGCCTCGTGCTGCTGGCCGGCGACGTCCTCGTGCTGCGCGGCGGCAGTGCGGTCCTGGCCGCGGAGGACGGCCAGCGGGTGAACCACCTGATCACCCAGGAGCGAATCTTCCTCGGGACCTACGAGGGTCGGCCGATCTTCGCCGCGGCCGCGGCCCCCGAGGCGGCCGAGACCTATGCCGACGATGCCTACCGGACGCTGGACCTGCGCACCATCGCCACCGAGGGCGTCGTCCAGCCGGACGAGCTCGGCCTGCTCGCCACCGCGAAGTCGATGCTCGGCTGGCACGGGCGCAACCGCTTCTGCGCCAATTGCGGCACGCAGACCCTGTTCCGCGCCGGCGGCTTCCGGCGGGAATGCCCGACCTGCGCCGCGCATCACTTCCCGCGCACCGACCCGGTGGTGATCATGCTGATCCGCCGCGGCGAACGCTGCCTGCTCGGGCGCGGCCCGCACTTCAAGGAGGGGATGTACTCGTGCCTTGCGGGCTTCCTCGAGCCCGGGGAGACGATCGAGGCGGCCGTCGCCCGCGAATCCTACGAGGAGACCCGCATCCGCGTCGGGACGGTGGCCTATCACACCTCGCAGCCCTGGCCGTTCCCGTCCTCGCTCATGATCGGCTGCACGGCCGAGGCGCTGGACGAGACCATCGTCACCGACCCGACGGAGCTTGCCGACGCCCGCTGGTTCGACCGCGAGGCGGTGCAGGCGATGTTCGAGCGCCGCCACCCCGAGGGTTTCTTCGCCCCGCCGCCGATGGCGATCGCCCACGTGCTGATGCGGGCCTTCGTCGAGGGGCGGGCCTGAGGGTCGAAACCTGTCGTTCGATGCCAAACTTCGAACGTCCGGGAGGGGTGGTCCCCGGACGAACCGCTCCCGGGACGTTCAATCGCCGAAGCGGACGCGGCTGGTTCGGTCGAAGCTTTCCGCAGCGCGCGGCCGACACACAGGTCTCGTGCATCCCGACCCGTCCGCCCCCGCTCACGGGAGCGGTTCAGGCCTTTGCGTTCGCGGGCGACATCCGGTCGAGTTCGGCGATGACGTCGTCAGGCAACGTCAGACTGGCGGCGGCGAGGTTCTGGCGCAGGTGCTCGATCGACGACGTGCCGGGGATCGGCAGCACGTTGGGCGAACGCTGGAGCAGCCAGGCCAGGGCGACCTGCATCGGCGTCGCGCCCATGCGTCCGGCGACCGTGGTCAGGGTCTCGGATTGAAGCGGGCTGAATCCCCCCAGCGGGAAGAACGGCACGTAAGCGGTGCCGACGGCCGCCAGTTCGTCGATCAGGGCATCGTCCGCCCGGTGAGCGAGGTTGAACTGGTTCTGCACGCAGACGATCTCGGTGATGCGCCGCCCCTCGATCACCTGTCGCCGGGTCGCGTTGCTCAGCCCGATGCTTCGGATCAAGCCCTGCCGCTGCAGGTCCGCCAGCACCGCGAGCGGTGCCTCGATCGCGCCTTCGGCCGGCCCATGCACGTCGAACATCAGGCGCAGGTTGACCACGTCGAGAACGTCGAGGCCGAGATTGCGCAGGTTGTCGTGAACGGCCTGCACGAGCTCGTCCGCCGAGAAGGCCGGATTCCACGATGCGTCGGGACCGCGTCTTGCGCCGACCTTCGTGACGATCACCAGGTCGTCGGGATACGGATGAAGCGCGTCCCGGATCAGCTGGTTGGTCACGTGCGGCCCGTAGAAGTCGCTGGTGTCGATGTGATCGACGCCCTGCGCCACCGCCTCCCGCAGCACCGCGATCGCCGCCCGGCGATCCTTCGGCGGCCCGAACACGCCGGGGCCGGCAAGCTGCATCGCGCCGTATCCGAGCCGCTTCACCCTACGATGGCCGAGCGCGAACGTCCGGGCCGATGCGATCATGGTCATGTCAGGTCTCCTGTGGCGGTCGGGACATAGACGGGCCTGACTGATCGGATAAGCAGGTATCCTCGGTACGGGTTGTTCGGGATTTCGAACGATGGCGGCGGATCTCGCGGACTTGGCCGCCTTCGTCACCGTGGCACGGGCCGGCGGCTTCCGGGACGGCGCCCGCGCCAGCGGCGGCAGTGCGTCGAGCCTCAGCGAAGCGGTGAACCGGCTGGAGCGCCGCCTCGGTGTGCGCCTCCTGAACCGGACCACGCGCAGCGTCGCCCCGACCGAAGCCGGAGCCCGGCTGCTCGAACGGCTCGGGCCGGCACTGGGCGAGGTCGATGCCGCCCTCGACGTGGTGAACGGCTTCCGAGACCGTCCGGCCGGAACGTTGCGGCTCAACGTGCCAATCAGCGCCGCTCGGCTGGTCCTGCCCGCGATCGTGCCGCCCTTCCTGGCCAGCTATCCGGAGATCCAGCTCGAGGTGGTGGCCGAGGATGGCTTCGTCGACGTGCTGGCGGCCGGCTGCGATGCCGGCATCCGGTACGACGAGCGGCTGGAGCAGGACATGATCGCGGTGCCGATCGGTCCGCGCCAGCAGCGCTTCGCCACGGTGGCCTCGCCGGCCTATCTCGACCGCCACGGCCGGCCGCAGCACCCGCACGACCTGCTGCGCCATGCCTGCATCGGCGGGCGTTTCTCCAGTGGTGCGACGTTGGCATGGGAGTTCGAGCACGGGGACGAGGTGATCCGCATCCATCCGACGGGTCCGCTGACGGTGCGCGTCGGGGGCGCCACGGACCTCGCGGTGGAGGCCGCGATCGCCGGCGTCGGCATCCTCACCCTGTTCGAGGACTGGCTGCAGCCCCACCTCGACACGGGTGTTCTGGAGCCGGTGCTCGAACCGTGGTGGCAGCGGTTTTCGGGCCCGCATCTGTACTATCCCGGTCGTCGCTACCTTCCCGCTCCGCTCCGTGCCTTCGTCGACTTCATCGGCCTCGCACGATGACGCGGAGGCGGCGCCTCGCTGCGCTCCGTCGACGGAACGTCGCTCGGCAACCTCCCGCCGCTAGATCTCGATCGACCGGCGCCCGCCCATCCCGGCGGGATCGAGGGCGACGCTCTTGATGACCGCGTGGACCGGGCGGCCGACCGCCAGATCGAGGTCGCGCACCGCGGCTGTGGTGAGGCGGGCGGCGAGGATCGCAGACCCGCACGCGATCTCCACCATCACCGCGTTCCCGGCCGGGATCAGCGCCGCGACCTTGCCGGACAGGACGTTGCGGGCGCTCAAGCCCACCGGGACCGCGATCGCGACCAGCACGTCGCGGGCCGGCACCCGCACGCGGACCGCGCTGCCGAGGGCGCGCGCCAGGGTGGGGACGAGGAGCCGGCCGGCCGGCCCTTCGAGCCGGGTCAGACCGGCCTCCGCGTCGTGGGCGGCGACCACCATGTCGAGCAGCGCACCGGCCTCGGCCTCGTGGACCGGCACGAGGTCGGACCGCCGCAGGATCGCCTCGGCCGGCCCTACGGCGGCGACGCGACCGGCCTCCAGCACCACGACGGTGTTGGCGAGCCGCGCGACCTCGCCCACCGCGTGGCTGACGTAGACGATCGGGATGCCGGCCTCGTCGCGCAGGCGCTCGATATAGGGAAGGATCTCGCCCTTGCGCGCCTCGTCGAGCGCCGCCAGCGGCTCGTCCATCAGCAGCAGGCGCGGCTTTGCGAGCAGCGCCCGGCCGATGGCGACGCGCTGGCGCTCGCCGCCGGAGAGGCCCGCGGGCTGCCGGCCGAGGAGGTGGCCGATGCCGAGCATGTC
>CAZZZJ010000201.1:0-6181 GCA_964658355.1 Beijerinckiaceae bacterium | reverse complement strand
CAGCAGCGGCATGATTCCCGCGATCACGTCGTCGACATAGGTGAAGTCCCGCTCCATCACGCCGTGATTGAACACGTCGATCGGCTCGCCGCGCAGGATCGCGCCGGTGAACTTGAAGTACATCATGTCGGGCCGGCCCCAGGGGCCGTAGACGGTGAAGAACCGCAGGCCCGTCGCAGGGATCGCGAACAGGTGCGCGTAGGAATGGGCCATCAGCTCGTTCGCCCGCTTGGTCGCAGCGTAGAGCGAGATCGGGCGGTCGGCCGCCTGGTCCTCCGAGAACGGCACCGTGGAGGACTGACCGTAGACCGAGCTCGACGAGGCGTAGATCAGATGCCCCACCGGGACGCGGCGGCACGCTTCGAGAACGGTGAGAAAGCCCTGGATGTTGGCGCGAATATAGGCCTGCGGCGCCTCGATCGAGTATCGGACCCCGGCCTGGGCCGCGAGGTGCACGACGACGTCCGGGCGGATCTCCGCCATCAGGGCCGCGAACGGGCCCTCCTCCGCCAGGTCGATCCGTTCGAACCGGAACGCACGCTCGCCGAGCAGCCGGGCGAGGCGGGCCTGCTTCAGCGCCACGTCGTAATAGGGATCGAGATTGTCGACCCCCACGACCTTGTGTCCCCCGGCAAGGCATCGCGCGGCCAGGTGGAAGCCGACGAAGCCCGCGGCTCCGGTGATGAGGATCCTCATGGTTCGAACTCCGATCCGGCGCTGTTCTTGTCCTCGCGGCCCGTCTCGTTGCTCCCGGCCGCGGTCTGGTATCAGGCCGGTGCTGCGGCGCGCGGAAGACGGGATCCGCGTGCGACCGGCTTCTCCCGCTTCGCCTCGGCCGGCGCGCCGTTGAGCACCACGCCGAGCAGGCGCTCGCGGATGTCCGGCATCGTCCGCATGCCCTGCAGAAGGTCCGCCGGCTCGGTCGCGCCCCAGGCGACGACGAGGATGTAGGCATCCACCGCCGGCGCCAGCGCCCGCGCGTCGGCGTTCGCGAGGATCGCGGGAAGGTGGAGGATCACGAGGTCGAACTCCTGGGCGATGATCGTGAGGAACTGCGCCATCGCGGCCGACGAGAGGATGCCGAACGCTTCCGTCGGCGGAAGCGCGACGGCGGGCAGGATATGCAGGCCGCTCTCGGGATCGTGGCGGATGACCTCGCCGACCGACCGTTTCCCGGCGATCAACTCCGCGACGCCACCGCGGGCATCGGGCACCAGCCGGCGGCTGAGCGTGGCCGCCCTGAGGTCGAGGTCGATGAGCAGCGTGCGCGTGCCGGAGGCTGCGCAGAGGTGCCCGAGGTTGGCCGAGACCACGCCCTTGCCTTCGCCCGCCAGGGTCGAGACCACGCCGACGGTCTGGGCCGGGCGCGCGGCCGTCGGCGTCCGGATGCCGGCGCGGACGGTCCTCACCGTTTCGGCGAAGCCCGACGTCGGTTGCGCGAGGACGCGTCTCAGGAGCGCGGTGTCGGCCGGCGACGCAACGTGCCTCGATCCGCGCCGGTTCGGCCGGCCCGGGACGCGGGCGAGCGTCCCGAGGCAGTGAAGCCCCGTCTCGATTTCGAGCTGCGCCGCGGAACGGATGCCCCGCAGCGTCTTCTCGCGGAGCGCGGCCGCGCCGAATCCGCCGAGCGCGCCCAGCACGATCGCCGACCCGATGACGAGGATGGCCTTGGGTTCGCTCTTCTCCCGAGGCGGCAGCGCATTCGAGATCACCCGCGCCTCGGACAGCGTCGCCGCGGCCTGGGGGACGAATTCGGCCAGGCGACGCGCGAACGTCTCGGCCAGCGCCCGGCTGGTCTGCGCCGCGCTCTCGAACTCCTTGAGCTCGGCGTTCTCGCGGGCGGCCTGGGCCATCTCGGCGGCGGCCTGGCCCAGGCTCTGCTGCAGCGGCGGCTCGCGCCCTGTCGCCGCCGCGCCGCTCTTCTCATAGGCCCGGGCGGCGCGGTCCGTCGCCTCGGCGAGCTTCCAATCCGCGAGCATCCGCTCCGTGCGCACCGCTTCGCCGCGCAGCACGGCGGTCCGGCGCTCGAGCCACTCGTTGAAGGATTTTTCCGCGACCTGGCGTGCCTCGACCTGGTTGGCGATGTAGCACTCGACGATCTTGTTGGCGATCTCGGCGGCGCGTTTCGCACTCGTCGACTTGTAATCGAGCTGGATGACGTAGCTCATCCCCAATCGCTTGACGACGATGTTCTTCTCCAGGACGCCGATCGCGAAGATGGTCGGATCGGTCCTGACCTCGTCGAGGTCGAGGCCGAACCACGTCTTGAGGTAGGGTCGGACCCATTCGGCGGTCAGCGACGAGCGGCGCGTGAATTCCGGATCCTTGGTGAGATCGAGCGCCTCGACCACGGAGCGGAAGACGCCTTCGGAGCGCAGGACCTCGACCTGACTGTCGACGTTGGCGGATTCGACCGCCGCGCTGGCGGCGGCCGTCTGTTGTCCGGGATTGCGCGAGCGCGTGTCGATCAGGACGACCGACGTCGCCGTGTATTGCGGGCTGGCGAGCATCGTGTAGGCGATGCCCGCGAGGACGGCGGGCAGGAAGACCAGAGCGAACAGGATGCGGTGGCGCCTCAGGACGCCCCAGGCCGCGACCAGGGAGACCGTCTTCTCCGGTGGCCGCGCGTTCGGAAGCGGCCGGACATTCATCCGCAGCGAGGTTTCGGATCGTTCGAGCACGGGTGTCCCTTTCGCCGCCTGGGCCGTCCCCGACCGCGCGGCGATCGGGTTCGTCTCCAGGTCCTGTTCCTCGCGTCGGATCTCGGTCGTCGTTCATGTCTCCGCCGCGACCGGCGCGGCGGGCCGAGGGTCGATCAGAACCAGAGCAGGCTTCCTACTCGGACGGCGCCGGAGACGAGCCACGGGACCGTCATCCAGGCCATCACCCCTGCCCAGAGGAGCGTGAGGATGCCACCCAGGATCACGATGGCCCGAGATACGTGGTGTCGCTGGATCGCTGCCATCGCCTGGACCCGGGGTTGCGCCGAAGGGAGCTCGGCTTGATGCCGATGAACGGGACGCCGGATGCCAGTGCACGGACCGTCACGGCGTTCTGGAAATGGCCGTTGATCGAGACTCGCGGCAGCGCCTGGAGAGCCCTCACGTGGCCCGCGAAGAGATGTCCCGGCCGCGTCGTCACCGCCGTGTGGAAGCCCGCCTCCCGCGCGAGATCGAATTCGCGCGGCCCCGCCGCTCCCGCATCGCCGTAGGGATATGCGAGATGCCGGACCGGCACGCCGACCTGCTCCTCGAGGATTTGCCGGCCCCCCACGATCTCCCGGCGCGCCGCATCCGGATCGAGGCGCGCGAGCGCGTGATGGGTGACGGCATGGGCGCCGATCTGCACGTCGGGCATGATCGACAGGTGGGCCAACTCGTCCCAGTCCATGCAGAGTTCCCGCAGGATCTGGTGCGGGTCGAGACGTGCGGCATCGACCAGCCGGTCCACCTCTTCGATGAGCGCCGGCCGCGCGGCTGCGCGGGCACGCGCGTGCAGCGTCGTGAAGGCACGCGCCTTCTGCGTCGGCGTCCGGGCGGGAAGGACGATCTCGCCCCGCGGATCGGGGATCCGGATCTCGTCGAGGCGATCGATCGCCCGCTCCAGCTCGACCCACCACACCCGTCCGGTGCCCGCCGCGAACTCGGTCGTCACGAAGACCGTCCAAGGGATGCCGCGCGCGCGGAGGACCGGGAGGGCGTAATCCCGGTTGTCCCGGTAGCCGTCGTCGAAGGTGACCGCCGCGAAGGGAGCCGATCCCGCATCCCCGCCGAGGCGGCCCGGGACGGCATCGAGCGGCAGGAACTCGAAGCCTTCCGCCGCCAGCACGTCGAGCGTTTCGCCCAGGAACTCCGGCGTGACCTCCAGCGCGGCGTTCGGGCGGAACGGCGCGATCCGCGCCGGCCGCACCGAGTGCAGCATCAGGATCACGCCGGACCCGCGAGCGATGCCCTTGAGCGCCTTGTCCAGCCCCGTCGCCCCGATCAGGCCGAGACCGAGTGCGATAGCCCGATGGCGCCAGCCGAACATGGCGTTCTCCTCGATGCCAGAGCCTCTTCCATGATCCGTGGATCACGGGAGGTGCTCCCATTCCTCGTCCGGTCGGGATGTCTTCATGCGAGCGGGTGCCCACCGCGCCGCACGATGCTCTCGCGCCGTTCGAGCTGGAGGCGGCGACGGCGCATCAATTCACCGCGCCGGTCAGGACCGGGTCCGTGGGCAGCCTCAGCGCGATCTCGATCACGTCGCCGGGTGCGAGGACGAAATCCTCGGGCGTGCTGATGCGCGTGGCGCGGCGCACCACCACCACGTCGGGACCGCCGCCCTGTAGGGCCTGCAGGCTCGACCGGAGAAGCCCGACATACTGGATCTTCTCGCCGAGCGCCTGCAGGCGGGCGCGCACCGAGGCCAGCGCCGTCTCGGCTTCCACGAGTTCCTGGTTGAGGCGGATCTTGCGCAGACCGTCCATCCGGTCGAGGCTGCTCGCGGCATCGGCGCGCTGCTTCTGCAACTGCGTGAGCTGCGCGTCGGTCTGCAGGCGGCGGGTCGAGGACAGCAGCACGGCGCGGCGGGCCTCGGTGACCCGCTGCGTCGTCAGCGCTCCCTTGCCGAGCAGGTCCTGCGCGCGCTTGAGCTCGTCGCTGTCGGCCTCTCGGCCCTCCTCCTCCTTGCTGCGCTGCTCCTTGAGGATCGCGACCTGTTCGTCCGCCTGGCGGATCAGCGTCACGTAATGGTCGTGCTCCGCCAGGAAGTCGCGGTTGCGGATGTCGATCTGGTTGCGCTCCGTCTGGAGCAGCCGCTTGACGAGGGCGCGATCGATCGGCGCCCTTGCGAACTCCGTTTCGTCGAGGGTTTCGTTACCGCCCAACTCTCTCCGGATGCGCCAGATCGCGACCCGGCGCCTGGCCAGGTCGATCCACTGTCCTTCGTACTCGCCCTTGAGTTCGGCCGCTTCCACGTAGGGATGGGTCGCCCTGTAGCGCCCGACATCCAGGCCGCCGGCGACGGCCAGCGCCTGACGGACGGTCATCCCCGGCCGGAACGTCTGCTCGCCCGGTCGCGAGACGTCGCCGGTCACGTAGATCGGCCGAAGCTCGGCGATCGTCGCGACCACGTCGTGAGGCTGGATCAGGTAGACGGTCTCGCGCCCGTCCGTGCCGCGCTGGCGCAGGACTTTCGCGGCGAATGCGCTGCGCAACGTCTCCTGAACCTGCGTCAGCGTCTGCCCGGCGGCGTCGACGCGCCCGACCAGGGGGATCGAGATGCCGCCGTCCATCTGGACGCGCGGACGGCTGCGGATCTCCGGTACCGTCGCGGACGACAATTCCAGCACGTCGCCCACTTCCAGCCGATAATCGTCCAGCCCCGCGGCGGTCGCAACCCCACCGCCGACCGACATCGAGACCAGCGCAGCCATGACCGCTCGATGTTTGCTGGATAGTCTGACCATCGCGACCATCGAACTCTAGTTTGGATTGCTGGCGAGCATACGGACTGCACTACTAGCGTCAATGTAGAACGGGAGCATTATTCTTGATCGGTAAATCGAAATTTCGCCGCTCGCAGTCGCAGGCGCATGTTTCCCGTCAGGCGCGGACGCGCCGAGGCTGCGGGAACACGCGACGCGCGGAGCGCCGAACGGGTCTCAGAGGGTGAGGACCTCGACCGCGGGGCGCACCGCATCCCAGCGCACCGGACGATGCTCCCGCGTGACCGGCATGAGAGCCGATAGCTCGCAGGCGATCGATTCGGCCATCTTGCGGACCAGGTCGCTTCCCGCGGCCGATCCGTCGTCGCACCGCACCTGCAGCCGCTCGAGTTCGATCTGGTCGAACGCTTCGAAGAGGGCCAGGCCGCCGTCCCGCCAATCCTGATGGCGGTCGAGCGCCGCGCACAGCGCCTTGATCATGCGTGCGTTGAGCATTCCGGGCTTGTTGTTGCTGGTTTCGGTCACGCATTGCAGGGCCGTGATGACGGTGTTCTGGCCGTGCCTCTTGATGCACTGCTTGATCGCCCCGACCGCCATGGTCTGGCCGGCCGCTTGTTTACTGATTGGCAACGGGTATCGCAGAAGAGTGGCGTCGGCCCGCGCACAGACGTCGGCTACCTGAACCGCCCAGGTCTCACCGGCGACGAGGGCCGCGGCGTGGACCGCGACGCGGGCGATCGGCGTCGTGACGCA
>CAZZZJ010000200.1:0-6198 GCA_964658355.1 Beijerinckiaceae bacterium | reverse complement strand
CACCGTAGCCGCCCCGGAAGCCGACGCCGCGGTAGCCGCCGCCATAACCGTAGCCGCCGTGGCCGTAGCCGCCGCCCCAGCCGCGAGCCTCGGCGGGTGCCGATGCCAGCAGTCCGAGTCCGAGCAGCGCCGTGGAGGCAAGTGCGAGCTTGCGCATTCGATAACTCCTGTCGTTGGGGATGTGGGCTTGAAACACCCTTGCCCGCTCGACCGTTCCGGCAGCGGCGATGGTACAACACGTCACAGGGTCAGTAGCCGTTGCCGCCCAGGTAGGCGTCGTAGCCTATAGCCGGCGCGAACCCGTTCGACGCCGTGGTCGGTCCACCCCAGGTGTAGCTCTGCCCGATCGGATAGACGGCGGGTTGGTGATGACGGCGAGCATCGCCGCCGTGACGGCATCGGGTTCTTGCTGCGCTAGAAAGACTCGAATTCATGCGTCCTGCAAAAAGAGACAGGACAGACGGCATGATACGCATGGACGTCTCCGGCTTAAGCTGAGGGACCGAGAACATCCTCGGGACGATACCGTTCCCGCATGGTCCCATCGGCGCAAGAACCGAAGACCATCAGGTCCGACGCAGAGCCATCCCTGCAGGGTGGAACCGGATCATCGCCGAGTTCTCCTCACCCGCGTTTTCCGTCCTGGACGGCATCGACGGAATCCTCACGCGGAAGCACGAACACCTGGCCGGGATAGATCAGGTCCGGATCGCGGATCTGGTCCTGGTTGGCGTCGTAGATCGCCGTGTACCGGTCACCCTCGCCGTAGGTTCGCCGGCTGATCGCCCAGAGGCTGTCGCCGCGCTCGATCCGAGCGGTCTTGACCTCCGGTACGTAGACGGTGCCGGGCGCGGACTCGGTCCTGATCGGGTCCCGCACGGTTTCCGAGGATGCCGGCGCCGCCGGTGTCGTGGATATGGGATCTTTCGGCCCGTCCGACGCGCCCGCATTCTCGCCCTGTCGCCCGACCGTTGGCGGAGAGGATGCGTTCGACGCCGTCTTCCCATCGCCGTCCTTGCCGGGTGCCGGCTCGGATGGTGCCGCGACCGAGCGGTTCGCCCCGGCGATCCGAGCGCCATCCGGCACGGAGAAAGGCACTTCCACGCGATTTCGGACCTTCCCCGAAGCCGCATCGACCTGGTCGAGCCGGACCTTGTAGTCCCCCGGCTTGATGCCTCGACCGATGGTGAAGGTCACGGTGCCGTCGCGACCGACCGTGGCGGGGGCGATCAGGGTGTCGTTGAGATAGAGCCGCACGGTCGCACCGGCGGGCGCCCGGCCGCTGACGAACAGCCGACCGCCGTCCTGCGCATCGACGCTGACGACCTTGGTGGGGGCCTCCGCCGGTTCCGCCACGGCCGCCTGTTTCGGTGCCTGCGCCTGCGACGCCTCCGGAGAGCCGGACATAGCCCCGTTGGATGCCCCTCGATCCGATCCCTTCGCGTCGGGGCCGTCGCCGTTTCCGGTCCGGCTGGTCCGGCTCGCATCGTTTGCGCCAAGGGCGCCCGAAGCGCCATCGCCCGGAACGGCCCCACCCGAGCCTCGCTGGGCCGGGAGAGCGGTGCCCGTCATCGTCCGTCGAGGCGACGCGGCATCGGAACCCGAGCGTGTTGCCGTCTGAGAGGGGCCCGGTTGCGACAGCACCACGGTCGGCGTGTCGGGCGAGGTCAGGGCGACCAACGGCTTGGCATCGTGCGAGGGCGAGACCGCCACCGCGACGCTGTCCCGCGATTGGCGAACCACGCCCTTCGCATCGGTCACCCGGAGGCCGACCTCGCTGCTGCCGGCCGGAAGCGCCGGGGGAACGATGGCGAACTGGCCGTTCGCATCGGCGACCGCTCTGGCTGTGGGCTTGCCGTCGACCAACAGGTCCACGGTGCCGTTCGGCGGCGCCCGCCCGGCGACGACGAGTTCCCCGTTCGGCTCCACGCGCACGGTGTCGAAGGCCGGCGAAAGCGGGTCCGGGGCGCCGGGCGCCATCGCCGCGTCGGCGCCGTCCGGTCTTGCCCGCGTCGCCGATCCGCCCGGAGCGACCGCGTCCGAGGCGTTCCCCGTCCTGCGATCGACATCGGGTCGCGACAGGGCCGCCACCGGTCGCCTGCTCCCGCCGTCCGACGTCAGAGGCGTCGCCCCGAAACGCCAGATGTCACCGTTGCCGCCGACCAAGGCCAGGATCAGCCCGATCCCGAGGAGGAGGGCGAGGAGCGCGATGGCGGCCCCGCGGTATCGCGCCGGGGTCGTCGTGTGCCTGGCGGGCACCGGGACGAGCGTCGTCGCATCCGTTCGGGATCCGCCACGTCTTCGGAAGAGGGCGGCGAGCAGGGCCACGACGACGAGGAGGATCGCCGGGAACACTCGAAGGAAGGCGCGGCTCAGGCGGGTCAGCATGACGTTCTCGTGTCCCTCAGCCGGCCCCTGGTCATCTCGGCGGTTCCAGATCCTCGGGCGGGGCCAAAACAGGTCTCGTCGGGAAGACGCTCCCGACCCTTCCGATCGCCTCGGTCAGTCGTCGGCCTCACCGGAGGATCCGGCGCGGGACCGCTCGTAGGCGGCGATGGCCTGGGAGCATCCCACCGACAGGTTCGGGCGATTGCGCTTGAAGCAGGCCTTCACCTCGGGGCCGCCCGGCTTCATCCCGGCGCACAGGCGAAGGTAGTCGCCGCCGCAATTCGCCTTCATCGCCTCCATCTCGGGGCCCTCCTGCGCCGCGGATGGCCGGGACGCGACCAAGGTGCCGGCGAGTGCGAGGGTCGTCAGGGCGAGGATCCGGTTGTTCATCATGCGATCTTTCCGTGCGGTTGGGCCGGGATGGGCGACCCATGCGGGCGGTTGCCCGCATGGGTCGCCGTCGTCTCAGCGAGCCGGCTGGCTCGGTGCCGCGGCGGGCGGGTTGGCGAGCTGCTGGCGGGCCTCGGCGAGCTTCGCCTGGGCCGTGCTCAGGTCCTGCCGGGCCGAGGCCAGACGCTCGTCGATGGCCGCGGCCTCCTTGTTGCGGGTGGCCAAGGTCTCGGTCAGCGTCGCCAACTCTCCCTGCGCGTCGGTCTGGCGCTTGCGCAGGGCGTCGAGGGCGGCCGTGCCGGCATCCCGGTCGGCGGAGAGCTTCTGCACGGCCTGCTCGGCCTGGCCGCGCTCGGACACGACGCGGTCGCGCTGGGCCTGGGCCTCGGCGAGCTCGTTGCGGACGTTCGCCAGGGTCTCCCGTGCCTGCTGGGCATCGCGTTTGGCCTGCTCGATCTCGGCGGTGAGCTTGTCCTTGTCGGCGGTCAGGGCGGCGACCGCCTGATCGGTGTCCGTGCGCCGCTTCGCGGCCTGATCGGTGGCGGTCCGGGCGTCGGCCAGTTCCTTCTGGGCGGCGGCGGCGGCCTCGCGGGCGGTCTGCTGGCGCTCCTCGGCCTTGGCGAGGTCGGCGGTCTTGGCGGTCGCTTCCTGCGTCATGGTCGCGAGGTCGGCGCGGAGCTTGGCCTCCTGCACCCGGGCATCCTCGAGGCGGCGGCCGACCTCGGCGAGGTCCTGCGTCCGGTCGACGGCGGCCTTCTCGGCGGTGGCGATGGCCTCGCGCAACGGCGCGAGCTTCCCCTCGGCCTGCGTGACCTGGGACTGAAGGTCGGTGAGCTTCTGCGTCTCGGCCTCGGCCGCCTTCTTCGCCTCGGTCGCCTTGGCGTCGGCCGCCTGCTGTTCCTGGGTCAGGGTCGCGGCGCGGGACTTCGCCTCCTCGGCCGCCTGGCTCGCCTGCTTGTCCTGCTGCTGGGCGGCGGCGATCTTGGCCTGGAGCGCGGTCAGCGTGCCGGCGGTCGAGACCTGCCGGTCCAGGTCGGTGCGCAGCGCCGTCTGCTGACCCTGCAGGTCCTCGATGCGATGGTCCCTGGCGCTGCGCTGGCGCGCGCCGGCGATGGAGGCGACGACGAGCCAGACCAGCAGGACCGCGGCCACGACCGCGAGGCTGAAGGGCAAGGGGCGTCGGAGTTCGGAACGGTAGTCGATGGCCATGATGTCCTGCAATCTCGGGGATGGTGGCGGATCGAACCCCGGCGCGGCATCGCCCGGCGTCATATGCGGCCGGCGCCATGGGGCGCCGGCCCTGTCGAAGATTCAGGCGAAGGTTCAGGCCGGACGGCGGCTGTCGGTGGCGTAGCGGTCGATGGCCGAGGGCAGCTCGCGCGAGAGGCGGGAGAGGAGCGCCGAGCGGCTCAGGCCGGTCTGCTGGGTCAGGTGGTCGAGGGTGTCCGGACCGATCGCGCGTTCGAGGTCGGCCTCGTGGATGTCGCGGTTGGCGCCGTGGTTGACCCAGGAACTCGCCGTCTCGCCGTGGCCGCCCTTGGTGAAGTGATCGACGAGTTCGCTCAGGCCACTGGCGATCAGCCCGCCCACGCCGGCGGTGCCGAGGCCGCCGAGCAGGCCGCCGAGATTGCCGATGCCGCCCGTGGAGGCGGTGCTCGACGCAGTGCTCGGGATCGGCGAAACGGTGGCGTGGTTCGGGTTCAGGGAGGGGATCGACGGGGCGTCGTGGCCCTTCAACAGCTCGGCGAGCTTGTCGCGGTTCTGGTAGCCGGCCACGGCCAGCAGGCCCAGCAGCGCGGTCATCGAGGGGTAGCCCTTGCTCATGATGTTTCCTTTCCCGTGGTTCGACTAGGTTCCGGATGGGGTCATCCGGGGTCTCGCGGTCAGCCCGCCGCGTCGGAGGCGGCGGCTCCCGTCGATGTCATGCGCCCGGCAAGGTCGGGCTCGTCGCCCGAGGGTTGCCCGGCGGCGATGGTTCGCTTGACCGTGGAGCGGGCCGCATCGATGGCGATGGCCGCCGCCGACATGGTCCTGGCCTCGGTCGGCCGCTCCAGCGCATGCTTGGCGATGTCGCCGGCAAGGTCGTCGATCTCGCGGGCGAGGCCTTCGAGGCGCTGCGCATCCGCGCCGTCCTGCGCCTCGCGACGAATCTCCAGCAGCCGGTCGGTGGCCTCCTCGATGCGTTCGCGCCGGATGCGGGACAGGCGCTGACCCACCCAGGCGACGGCCGAGCCGATGCCGCCGCCCAGGAACGCGACGAGGTAGATCCAGGTCTCGTAGCGCTCGACGAAGCCCTGCTGCTCGCGCTCGAAGTAGTCGACGGCTCCGGGATGGATCGGAAGCCGCGCGCTCGTGGCGGCCGCGGTGCTGTCGTAGCTCGGCGCCTGCAGGTAGTCCGCGGCCGGGGTCACGTTCGCCATGCCGCTGCGCAACTCGAAGAGGTGCTGGGTCACGTCGGCCGCGGCCGTGCGCGACAGGTTCGCCCGCGCCATCAGCCGGTAGGAGGCGCCGACGGTGGCCACGTCCTCGGCCGGCACCTTCGGGCTGCCGCCGAAGGTCTCGGCCGGCATGCTCACCGCCTGGAGGCGCGGCAGCCGGGCGACGATGGCATCGGCATTCGCGACCGCCACGAAGGCCACCTTTCGATTCTTGCTCGCGCCCTGCACGATGCCGATGATGCGTTGCGCGGCCTGCGCCGTCGGCGAGATCACGGAGATGACCGCGTCGACGCGCTTCTTCGCGAAGGCCTCTGCCAGATCCGCCTCCGGCATCTCCACGAGGGCGACGTGGCGAGGCGGCAACGGGCCGGCGGGGTCCTTGTCGAGGAGCCTCAGGCCGTAATGCTCGACCATCGCCTTGATCAGGGCCTGGTCGGCATCGCGATGGGCGAGGATCGCCAGGCGCTTGCGGTCGAGGTCCGGAAAGCTGGTCAGCCCCGATGCCTCGGGCGATGCGATGATCATCGCCTGGTCGCGCAGGATCGCCAGCGTGAGGCCGTTGTCGGGAAGATCGACGTCCGGACGCACGACCGCGAGGTCGGCCCGACCGTCCTGGAGCGCCGCCGCGCTGTCCCGCACGTCGTCGAACGGCAGGATCTTGAGTCGGATCTCCTTGTGACGCTTGGCCAATGCGTCGGCATAGGCCTGGATGACGGCCGGCTCGGTCCCGTCGCTGGGTGCCACGGCGATGGTCAGCACCGTGGCGCGGGACACCCAGTAGGCCGCCGCCGCCCCGAGCCCCAGCAACACCGCGAGGGCGAGGAACACGAACTCGCGACGCAGGACGAGGCTCGGAACGGTCACGCGATCCGGGCCTCGGCTCGGCAGGGCGATCCGACTACGGGCAAGGGTGGCGGTCGCCGTCGGTGCCGAGATAGGTCCCGCTCGATGCGTCGTAGGAGCGGAAGCGCCGGGCGCAGTA
>CAZZZJ010000199.1:0-6201 GCA_964658355.1 Beijerinckiaceae bacterium | reverse complement strand
CGCGGAAGCCGGCGGCGCGGAACTCGGCCTCGCTCCAACCCTCGAACTTCGAAGGCACCTTGTCCCACCAAGGCGCCCCGCCGGGGCCGCCGGAGATCGGCGCCATGTCGTTGAGACGGAACGAGAGCAGGACCGCCTTCTTAAGCCACTGATTGACGACCCAGTCGCCGTCGACCTTCGCGGCGACCCGACCTTCGCCGGAATCGAGCAGCGCGAGCGCCGATTCGACCGCCTCGCGCACCGCGCCGCGGGTGCCGGTGTCGATGCCGGCGCGATCCTCCCAGGCGGCTTCGATGGTCTGGGCGAGGGCGGCGTGGGACATGGATCTTCCGGGCAGGGTTCTCGATGGGCGCCCGTGCTTACAAGCGGCTGCCCGGTCTGTCACCTGACGGCGGGAGCTCGATGGGCTCAGCTCCGTACGCCATCCCGTCGCCGGATGACCTTCCGGAGTACCCGCGACATCGCCTCGACCGCGTAGGGCTTCTGCGGCAGCTCGAACCCGAGTCGGCCCTCCTCGGCGAGCACCGTGCTGTCACCCCTGGTCAGCACGACCGGCAGGCCGGGATAGGGGTGTTTGACCGTCTGACCGTGGTCGATCCCGCTCATGCCCGGCATGATCACGTCGGTGAACACCACGTCGAAGCGGAGGTCGTCGTCGGCGAGCAGCGCCGGGGCCCCCTGGGCTTCCGGCACCCAGATCACGTCTTAGCCGAGGTCCTGCAGCATCCGCGACGCGAACGTGCCGACGTCCCGTTCGCCTTCGACCGTCATCGCGCGGGCGCCATGGCCGAGCGAAGCGCCGCCGCTCGCGCTCTCGGTTGCGGGTCCGTGATGATCTTCGGCATGCGCGTGGCACGGACGGCTGGGAGAAACGGATCGATTCCGCCGTTGGTGCGGGCAATCTCCGAGTGGATTCGCGCTTGGTCGCTTCGGAGCCGATCCGGGCTTACCCGTGCGCGGTCTGGCGTCGGGGAGTCGTTCATCGGGCGGCGGGTTCGACCATCGTCTGCGTGATCGCGTGCTCGATCGGATGAGACTTACGGTCACGGTCATGGGGCGACGAGATTCGTATTCGAGGCGCCGTTGTCCAGAGCAAAACGACGGCCCGATGGACGGCGACAGACATTCAGCCTTGCGGGCGCCTGCGTGCACCCGACGAGACCGGATCGCGTCGCCGGCCGGCAACATCCCTCCGCCTCGCGAGCAGTTCTTCGAAGGCCGCTGGCCCGTGTCGGCCGGTGCGTAAAGCGGTGGGACAGCTTGAGACACGAGGCGTTACGCGATCAGGTCGTCGTCATGACCGGTGCGTCGAGCGGTATCGGGCTCGCCACCGCCCGCACGGCCGTGCCGCCTCCGACCTCGCCTTCCGGTTTCAGAGCCTGTGCGCGGCGAGCGAGCATGCGGTGAACGGCGTCACCGAACCGCTTCAAACGGAAAATCTTGCCGAAGACGCCCCCATCTCGGCGACGCGGGTCAAGCCGACCTCCATCGATACGCCCCAACCGCAACGGCGATCCGCACGCTCATTCCGCATCCAGCATGGTTCGCACGCGCGCGAAACCGCGATTCAGCCCGGTCAGATCTTCGGCGAGCGCGTCGTGGATCGCGGCGGCGGCCTCGGGAAACTCCTCCAGCACGCGGCGCATTAGCGTCGGCGTGATCCGCATCACTTCGGCCGCGTCCGGCGCCGTGGCGTCGCTCGGGCGCTCGCCGCGAACGAACAGCGCGAGCCGCCCGATCAGCGCCGACCGCCCCGCCACGATCGTTTCGCCACCGGCCACGCGCGGTGCGAGCGCGATCGCGCCGGACAAGACGACGAAACCGCCATCGGCCGGTTCGCCCCGGTTGAACAAGGTCTCGCCCGAGTTCAGGGAGCGTCGCTCGGCCGCGAAGGTGAGCAAGCGCAAAGCGTCGCGGCCGAAGGCTTCGAACACCGGCGCGGCAGCGAGGATCCCGATGTCGTCTTCGATGCTCAACCGGCGATGGTCCTTCGTGTCTCTCGACGCTGCTTAGCGGAAGCGGCCGGACCTTGAAACGGGATCAACGGCCAGGGCCGGCCCGAACTGATCGATCGGCCGCTCCACGCCGCTCAGCCCGGCATGGCGCGCCTCGTGATCGAGCAGCCAGCGTTTGCGCTCCAGCCCGCCGCCGTAGCCCGTGAGCATGCCTTTGGCACCGATCACGCGGTGGCACGGCACCACGATACAGATCAGGTTGGCGCCGTTGGCGGCGCCGACCGGCCGGACCGCGCGCGGATGCCCGATCCGCGCGGCGAGTGCGCCGTAGCTTTCGGTCGTCCCGGGCGGCACGGCGCGGAGGGCGGCCCAGACCGCCCTCCGCAGCTCCGTGCCGGCGGTCGCCGTCTCGATCGCATCGATCCCCGTCAGGTCGCCGTCGACATAATCCGCCAGCGCGCGAAGCGCCGGGCACGGCTTCGCGGCCCTCGACGCGGACCAACCGCCGCGCCCGTAGCCGCGGTCGAGGAGTTGCGCCGTACGGTCCTGATCGTCGCCGAAGTCGGCGACCCGCAGCCGTCCCTCCGTGTCGCTCAGCTAGACGAGCGTCCCGATCGCACTCGTCAGGGTCTCGCGCGAGAGAACGAGCGGCATCGGGTTCAGGCCGGTATCAGGGCAGCAGTTTGTAGCCGCCGCCCTCTGTGACGAGGATCGCGGCGAGCCCCGGATTCGGCTCGATCTTCTGCCGAAGGCGGTAGATGTGGGTTTCCAACGTGTGGGTCGTGACCTGGGCGTTGTAGCCCCAGACCTCGGCAAGTAGCGTGTCGCGGCCCACAACCTCTCGCCCGGCGCGGTAGAGGAAGCGCAGGATCGCGGTCTCCTTCTCGGTGAGCTTCAGCTTCGAGCCGCGCTCGCCGACGAGAAGCTTCGCACCCGGCTTGAAGGTGTAGGGACCGATCTGGAAGACCGCGTCCTCCGAGGCCTCGTGGCTGCGCAGGTGCGCTCGGATGCGGGCCAGAAGGATCGCGAACTTGAACGGCTTGGTGACGTAGTCGTTGGCGCCCGCCTCGAGACCCTCGACGGTGTCGGCCTCGGAATCCTGCGCCGTCAGCATGATGACCGGCCCCTTGAAGCCGTTCTTGCGCATCAGGCGGACGGCCTCGCGCCCGTCCATGTCAGGCAAGCCGACATCCATCACCGCGAGGTCGATCCGGTCGGAGGCGACGCGGGCTATGGCACGGCCGGCATCGATCTCGGCCACCACCGTAAACTCCTCGCAGAGGTCGAGTTGCTCGGTCAGGGTCTCGCGCAGGATCGCATCGTCGTCGCAGATGAGAAGGCGGTAGGCGTTGGACATCGTCCGTGGAACTCTTCGACTGGGCACGATCGGAACGGATCGTGCCCCGGAAATCCCGGCGCGTAGGCGATCTCGCTCCCAAAAACCCGAGGGTTCTTAGACCCGGGGTAGACGCCTTAGAATAACGCGCTTTTCGCGGCGGGGAATTGCCTTGTGCACAATTATACGACCATTTCGATGATATCCGCGCCCGCTGGGTCCCACGGGGCGATGCTCGGACGGGTCGACGACCTTCGCCGAGGGTGCGGGTCCTCCCTCGAACATCAGGCTCGGGACACCACCTGCCCGACATCATGACGATGCGTCCGCGCCCTCCCCGACTCGATCAGCGGCCCTGCAAGCCGAAGACCCTCGCGACGCTCCGCGTGCATCCGCAAATCGGCGACCGTCGCAAGGGTCTGCTGCAGGCGGGCGGGGCCGTGATCCGCTGCGCGCTCGGCAGCGGCGGTATCGTGCAGGTGAAGCGCGAGGGCGACGGCGGATCGCCGCGCGGACGCTTCCGGCTGCGCGGCGGAGCCTTTCGGCCCGACCATCTCGCGCGGCCCGCGACCCCCCTCCCCCTGCGCCGGACCGCCCCCGGCGACGGCTGGTGCGACGACGTTCGCGACCGCCGCTACAATTGCCCGATCACCCTCCCAGCGCCCGGCGTCAGCGCGGAACGGATGTGGCGCGACGACGGCCTCTACGACGTGGTGATCGACCTCGACCACAACCGAGGGCCGATCCGCCCAGGCCGCGGCTCGGCGATCTTCCTGCATATCGCCCGGCCGGGCTACACCCCGACCGAAGGCTGCGTCGCGCTCGCGCGCGCGGACCTGCTACGGTTGCTGCGGCGCTTGGGACCGCGGACACGGCTCGTGATCGGGTAGGATACGCGTGCCGACTGGGCGTAGGGAGCCGTGCCACGGCCGGGGCCGCCCGGACGCACGGGGAAACAGCCCATCGGCGCGGACAGATCACCATGCCAGAAGGGTCCCGCCGACGGGTGGGGCCGACACGTTGACCCGACGGGCGGAGCAGACCCGGTTGCGCCCGCCGACCTTCGCCTCGTAGAGCGCGGCGTCGGCCCGGAGGACGGCCGCCTCGAAATCGTGATCGCCCGGCTCCATCGTGGCGATGCCGATGCTGACCGTCACCGCCACCGAGCCGTCGGCGAAGGCGAAGGGTTGCGCCGCGATGGCGGCCCTGAGCCGCTCGGCGACGTCGACGAGCTCGCCCGAGCCGGTTGCCGGAAGGAAGGCCAGGAATTCCTCGCCCCCCCAGCGCGCGGCCTGATCCGACGCTCTCAGGGCCGCGCGGATCCGGTTCGCGAAGGCCGCGAGGACGAGGTCACCGCCTTCGTGGCCGTATCGATCGTTGATGGATTTGAAGTGATCGATATCGGCCATCAGGATACCGGACGGCCGACCTTTGCCTCGTGATAAGGCGCCGGGCAAAGCTTCACGCAGGCCACGCCTATTCTGAAGGCCGGTGAGCGGATCCGTCTCGGCGATCAGGAGAAGGTTGCGGTTGGCCAGCTCGGCCGCCATGGCGACGTACCCGAAGTAGACGAAGACCCCGACGATTTGGTCGACGACCATGGAGGCCCGGGCGCTCTCTGCCGAGGCGACTGGCATGTCGGTGCCGATCAGCATGCCGATCGAGAGAAGCAAGATCAGGGCGTAGCACCCGAAGGCCGCGATCTCGATGTACTGCGACCAAAGCCGGGTCGAACCGATCCTCCCGCGAAAGATCTCGATGAGCGCAAGGATGGCCAGAACCATGCAGGCGAACATGACGCTTGCGAGGGACAGATGATCGGAGAAGCCGCTGAAACGCGCAGCCGGATAGATCAAGCCCGCGACGGCGATGAGCAAGGCGCTGAGACCGATATTCACTGGCTTGCCGAAGAAGCTACGGAATCCTGTCCAGGACAGGACCAGGCTGGTGGCGTAAAGACAGTAGACGACCGCGGCGACCGGCACTGGTGGCATCGCATCGGGCGGAACGCTCATCATGAGGAACGATCCGGCCATCGATGCGCCCATCGCTCCCATCCACTGCCACAGATAATTTCGCCGCCTCTGGCTCAGGATGATCACGACGAACACGATCACGTAGGCGCAACGACTGACTGCGCTACAAAAATGAAGCGTATTGACATCGAGATTCATCTCGGATCGCTCTTTCGAATGACTTTTATAAATCTCATTTTATACTGAACTGCTGGCTTAAATATATTTTGCGACACTCAAGATGCAGTCGTTTAGACGGATTCGGCGTTCTGTCCTATTTATCGATGATGACTGCGATCTGATAATAAAAGCTGAACATTTTCTTAGTTTTTCGTGGTTTTAATTTTGAAGAAGTTTCTCATAAGAACGTTTTTCCTATTCATGCATATATTTCCTAATTTTTCAAACGCATCCCTAGAAGGACATCCGAAGGACCATCATCATGGTCGCCGACCGATGCTCGGCGATACGCGGCGATCCGAACCTCGGTGAGGCGCCCCCCGAAAGTTTTCCATGACGACACGCGACACGCGCCTGGCGACCCTCCTGGTCGGGCTCCTTGCCGGTTTGCTGGGGGCACCCCCGTCCCGGGCGGCCGATGATCGCCTTCCCGATGGTGCGGTAGCGTCACCGCCCGCGATGGACAGCGGCCTGAAGGCCGGGGATTGGCTCGTGCGCGGCGGGATCATCGGAGCGTTCCCGACGCTTCAGCGCGCCAGCATCGGCATGATCGGGGGCCGCGTCGATACGCCCACCGCCTTGCTTCCCGACGGCAGCGTCTCGTACTTCCTCACCGACCATTTCGCGATCGAAGGGCAGGTCGGCGCGGTCCTGACGCGCCCCAAGATCCGCGATTCGCTCATCGGCGACGTCGCCATCGGATCGATCCGCAACG
>CAZZZJ010000198.1:0-6206 GCA_964658355.1 Beijerinckiaceae bacterium | reverse complement strand
CAGGTCTGGCCCGGCAGGCCCGCCATCAGGAGCAGGCAGGACAGGATGCCGAGGCTCGCCACCCACCCGACGGCGGGAATCCGGAACGGGCGCGGCCGGTCCGGCTCGGTCCGCCGCAGGATCAGGACCGCGGTGCAGACCAGGACGAAAGCGAACAGCGTGCCGATGCTGACCAGTTCGCCGAGTTCCTCGATCGGCACGAGTCCGGCCACCAGCGCGGTGAGCAGGCCGATCGTCGCCTGGCTCGCGAGCGGCGTGCGTGTCCTCGGGCTGACCCGCGCGAACAGTCGCGGCAGCAAGCCGTCGCGGGCCATGGCGTAGAACACGCGCGCTTGACCGTAGAGCGCGGTCAGCGTCGCGGTCGTCAGCCCGATCAGGGCGCCGAGCTTGATCGCGACACTGAAGCCGCCGAGGCCGATCGCATCGATCGCCTTGGCGATCGGATCGGCGACGTTCAGGTCCCTGTAGGGCACGAGGCCGGTCAGCACGACGGCGACGGCGACGTAGAGCACCGTGCTCACGGCCAGAGATCCGAGCAGGCCGATCGGCGCGTCGCGCTGCGGGTCGCGGGTCTCGCCGGCGGCCGTGGAGACCGTCTCGAAGCCGATGAACGCGAAGAACACCACGCCGGCGCCGCGCAGCACGCCGCTCCAGCCGAACTGCCCGAAGGTGCCGGTGTTCTCCGGGATGAACGGGCGCCACAGATCCGGGTTGAGGTGCGCCGCGCCCACGCCGACGAAGGCGAGGATGATGGCGACCTTCAGCGCCACCATCGCCGTGTTGACCATCGAGGCCTCGCGGTTTCCGCGCATCAGCAGGCCGGTCAGCGCCAGCACGATCGCGACGGCCGGCAGGTCGACGAAGCCCCCCGCCCCGGGCGCCGCGGCGAGCGCCGCCGGCAGGTGAAGGCCGGCATCGGCCAGCAGGCTGCGGGCGTAGCCCGACCAGCCGACGGCGACGGTGGCCGCCGCGAACGCGAATTCCAGCACGAGGTCCCAGCCGATGATCCAGGCGCAGAGCTCGCCGAGCGTCGCGTAGGTGTAGGCGTAGGTCGAGCCCGGCACCGGGATCATCGCGGCGAGCTCCGCGTAGCACAGCCCGACGAAGGCGCAGGCGATGCCACCGCCCGCGAAGGACAGGGCGAGGCCGGGGCCGGCATATTGCGCGGCGGCGGTGCCGGTGAGGACGAAGATCCCCGCTCCGATCGTCGCCCCGAGGCCGATGCAGACGAGGCCGAAGGCCGACAGGTTCCGCGCCAGCGCCGGGCCGTGGTCCTCGTCGTGCGTGGCCACGAGGGCGGCGACGGATTTCTTCGAGGCGAACAGGCCCAGGGTCATCGGTTCCGCGGTATCCAGCCCGGCAGGGTTCGGCGCGAGGGTGCGGCAAGTCGCGGGCCAGGGATAGGACCTCGTACCGAAAGACGCCCGTTCTCCGCGGATCTTCCCCTCCCCGCATCGGGGGCGGGAATAGATCCGCGCGGGTCGCCCCCTTCAGCGCCGCTCGTACAGGAGCCGCGCCCGGATCGTGCCGGGGATCGCGCGGATCTCGGCGAGCAGCGTCTCGGCGTCGGCATCGGCGGCATCAGTCTCGAGCACCACGTAACCCACCTCGCCGTCGGTCTGGTAGAACTGGCCGGCGATATTGATGCCGGCGCTCGAGAACACCGCGTTGAGGCGGTTGAGCATGCCGGGCAGGTTGCGCTGCACGTGGATGAAGCGGGCGCCGGTCGGCCTAGGCGGCAGCTGCACCTGCGGGAAGTTCACCGCGCCGATCGTCGAGCCGATGTCGGAATAGTCGACGAGCTTGCGCGCCACCTCGGAACCGATGCGCTCCTGCGCCTCTTCCGTCGAGCCGCCGACATGCGGGGTCAGGATCACGTTCTCCAGGCCCTGGAGCGGCGAGACGAAGCGCTCCTGGTTCGAGCCGGGCTCGACGGGGAAGACGTCGACGGCGGCGCCGCGCAGGTGCCCGTCGCGGAGCGCCCCGGCCAGCGCGTCGAGGTCGACCACGGTGCCGCGGGCGTTGTTGATCAGGACGCTGCCGGGCTTCATCGCGCGGATCTCGGCCTCGCCGATCATGTTGGCGGTGGCGTCGGTCTCGGGCACGTGCAGCGAGACCACGTCGCTTTGCGCCAGCAGCTCGGCGAGCGAGGCGGTCGGCTCGGTGTTGCCGTGGCGCAGCTTGTCGGTGTGGTCGTAGAAGATCACCCGCATGCCCATTGCCTCGGCGAGCGTCGAGAGCTGTGTGCCGATGTTGCCGTAGCCGACGATGCCCAGCGTCTTGCCGCGCACCTCGACGGCGCCGACCGCCGACTTGTCCCACTGGCCGGCATGGGCGCCCACCGAGCGGGGAACGATCCGACGCAGCAGCATCACGATCTCGCCGATGACCAGCTCGGCGACCGAGCGGGTGTTGGAGAAGGGCGCGTTGAACACCGGCACGCCGCGGCGGCGGGCGGCGTCGAGGTCCACCTGGTTGGTGCCCACCGAGAAGCAGCCGACCGCCAGCAGCCGGTCGGCGGCCTCGAGCGCCGCCTCGTCGAGCTGCGTGCGCGAGCGGATGCCGAGGATGTGGACGCCCTTCAGCGCCTCGTGCAACGCCTCGCGGTCGAGCGCTTTCGGCAGGCGGACGAGGTTGGTGTAGCCGGCCCCCCGCATCAGCGCGACGGCGCTGTCGTTGATGCCTTCGAGCAGCAGTACCCGGATCTTGTCCTTGGGCAGCGAGAGCTTCTCGGGAAGCTGGAGCAGTTCGGAGGTCATGGTGCGATCGGTCATAGGACGAGCGGCGCGCCGCGCCGAAGGCCGGCAGCGATAGGAGCCGGGATGCCGCGACGCAACACGGCGCGGGGATGGCTGCGATGCATGTGGGCGCCGCTGTCTCCGGTCCGGAGGCCCCGTCTTGTGCCGGGCTGGCATCGTCGAGGGTTTCGTGTATGGTCCGCCCGGCCTTGCCCGGAGACGGGCGGGGCCGTAACCGCTTGGACCAACGACCCTGCTGGACGACATCCCGGCATCGGCCAAGGTTCGGGCAGCCTCACGCGCCGTCCTCCCGACCCGGAGGGGCAGCCGCACGGCGCTTCTGAAAACCTCACCTGAAAGGCACTGCGATGTCGATCTCGGCAGAGCGCAAGACCGCGCTCATCAAGGAATACGCGACCGTCTCCAAGGATACCGGCTCGCCGGAGGTCCAGGTGGCGATCCTCACCGAGCGGATCACCAACCTCACCGGCCACTTCAAGACCCACGGCAAGGACAACCACTCCCGCCGCGGCCTCCTGAAGATGGTCTCGCAGCGCCGCTCGCTGCTCGACTACGTGAAGCGCAAGGACGAGGCCCGCTACCGCAGCCTCATCGAGCGCCTCGGCATCCGCCGCTAAGCCGATCCACGCGGTTTCGAGCTCGGCTCGGGACCGCTTTTTTTCAAGATCTCGGGCGGCCGGAACGGGTCCGGCCCTCCGAGCAACGGGCGACTTCGAGGCGCGAACACCAGGGACAGGATCGCAGGACACTCCCCGCCGGAGTGTCCCGCCGTCTTGCCCCTGGCCGCGCCGGGTTCGCCCGCCGCATGATGGCAAGGACGACAAGAATGTTCGACGTACAACGTGAAGAGCTGATGTGGGGCGACCGCCGCCTCGTTCTGGAGACCGGCAAGGTCGCTCGCCAGGCCGACGGATCGGTGATGGCCACCTACGGCGAGACCTCGGTGCTCGCCACCGTCGTCTCCTCGAAGGAGCCGAAGGCCGGGATCGACTTCCTGCCGCTGACCGTGAACTACCAGGAGCGCGCCTACGCCGCCGGCCGCATCCCCGGCGGCTACTTCAAGCGCGAGGGCCGCCCGTCCGAGAAGGAGACGCTGGTCTCGCGCCTGATCGACCGCCCGATCCGCCCGCTGTTCATCGAGGGCTGGCGCAACGATACCCAGGTCGTCGTGACCGTGCTTACCCACGACCTCGAGAACGATCCCGATATCCTGGCGATGGTCGCGGCCTCGGCGGCGCTCACCCTGTCGGGCGTGCCGTTCATGGGACCGATCGGCGCCGCCCGCGTCGGCTACGTCAACGGACAGTACCTGCTCAACCCGCCGGTCCCGGAGATGGAGGGCTCGGTCCTCGATCTCGTGGTCGCCGGCACCACCGACGCGGTGCTGATGGTCGAGTCGGAGGCGAAGGAGCTCTCCGAGGAGATCATGCTCGGCGCCGTGATGTTCGGCCACAAGCACTTCCAGCCGGTGATCGAGGCGATCGTGCGTCTGGCCGAGAAGGCCGCCAAGGAGCCGCGCGCCTTCTCCCCGCCGGAGAACGCCGACGTCGAGGCCGCCGTGCTCGGCGTCTGCGAGGCGGAACTGCGCGACGCCTACAAGATCACGGTCAAGCAGGAGCGGTACAAGGCCGTCGACGCCGTGAAGGCGAAGGTGGTCGCCGCCCTGTGCCCGGCCGAGGGTGAGCAGAAGTTCTCGCCCGAGAAGGTCAAGGCCGCCTTCAAGGAGGCCCAGTCGAAGGTCGTTCGCTGGAACATCCTCGACACCGGCTCGCGCATCGACGGCCGCGACGTGAAGACCGTCCGTCCGATCGAGAGCCAGGTCGGCGTTCTGCCGCGCGCCCACGGCTCGTCGCTGTTCACCCGCGGCGAGACGCAGGCGCTCGTGGTCGCGACGCTCGGCACCGGCGAGGACGAGCAGTACATCGACGCGCTGCAGGGGACCTACAAGGAGACCTTCCTGCTGCACTACAACTTCCCCCCCTACTCGGTGGGCGAGACCGGCCGCATGGGCTCGCCCGGCCGCCGCGAGATCGGCCACGGCAAGCTCGCCTGGCGCGCGATCCACCCGGTGCTGCCGCCGGCTCACGAGTTCCCGTACACGATCCGCGTCGTGTCCGAGATCACCGAGTCGAACGGCTCCTCCTCGATGGCCTCCGTCTGCGGCGGCTCGCTGTCGCTGATGGATGCTGGCGTGCCGCTCCGCCGTCCGGTGGCCGGCATCGCCATGGGCCTCATCCTCGAGGGTGAGCGCTACGCGGTTCTGTCCGACATCCTCGGCGACGAGGATCACCTCGGCGACATGGACTTCAAGGTGGCCGGCACGGACGAGGGCATCACCTCGCTCCAGATGGACATCAAGATCGCCGGCATCACCGAGGAGATCATGCAGGTCGCCCTCGCCCAGGCGAAGGACGGCCGTGCCCATATCCTCGTGGAGATGGCCAAGGCGCTCACCGCCGCCCGTCCCGAGCTCGGCGAGTACGCGCCGCGCATCGAGACCATGCAGATCCCGACCGACAAGATTCGGGAAGTGATCGGCACCGGCGGCAAGGTGATCCGCGAGATCGTCGAGAAGACCGGCGCCAAGATCAACATCGACGATTCCGGCACGGTGAAGATCGCGTCGGCCGACGGCAAGGCGATCAAGGCGGCCTACAACTGGATCCGCTCGATCGTCGCGGAAGCCGAGCCGGGCATGATCTACGAGGGCACCGTCGTGAAGACGATGGAGTTCGGCGCCTTCGTGAACTTCTTCGGCGCCAAGGACGGTCTCGTCCACATCTCGGAGCTCGCCGCCCAGCGGGTCGCCAAGGTGACGGACGTCGTCTCCGAGGGTCAGAAGGTCAAGGTCAAGTTCCTCGGCCAGGACGACCGCGGCAAGATCCGCCTCTCGATGAAGGTCGTCGATCAGGAGACCGGCGAGGACCTCACCGAGAAGCTCAAGGCCGAGCGTGCGGAGCGCGGCGAGCCCGAGCGCGAGGAGCGGGCACCGCGCGAGCGGAGCGAGCGCAGCAGCCGCGGCGAGCGTCGCCACTCGAACGACTGATCGTCCGGACCCGAGGTCCCGACGGCGAAGACGGCGCGGTCCCTTCGGGGCCGCGCCTTTTTCGTGGGCGGTTGCGGCGGGGCGGCAAGGAACGCAGGCCCTCGGAAGGCGTTCGACCCGCGACCCCAACAGGAGTGCACCGGACCCCATGGCCAACGACATGATCCACGACATCTTCAGCGGCGAGCCGAACCTCAGCACCACGGAGCGCGCGGTCTCCGTGGCGCTCGGTCTCGGCATCGCGGCGGCGGCCGCGCAGCCGCGTCCGAACAAGTGGCTGAGCCTCGCGGCCCTCGTCGTCGGCGTCGGCCTCGCCATGCGGGGCGCCACCGGGCATTGCGCGGTGAAGGCGGTTTCCGACCGGCTCTGAGCGGCCGACGTCTGAAACGGACAAAGGGGGG
>CAZZZJ010000197.1:0-6266 GCA_964658355.1 Beijerinckiaceae bacterium | reverse complement strand
TGATCGCGGCTTCCCGCGGGCTCAGCGCCCGGTCCATGGCAATGCAGAGCACCACTACGAGCACGTTGCCCGCGGCCTGGGCCTGCACACTCCAGACCCGGGCATAGGCGCAGGCGAAGATCACCGCGCAGGCTGCCGGCACCACCACGAGCGGGCCGTGGGGCTGGATCAGCCCGAAAACGCCCCAGATCAGGCCGCCGAGCACCGAGAAGGCGGTGAGCACGCGCAGGCGGATCCGGATCGGGCCGCCGGTGTCGCAGAAGCAAGTGAGGTTGGCGGCGAGCGCCATGGTCAGCAGCGGCGGCCACTGGATCCATTCGTTGGCCAGCAGCACGATCGCGAAAGCGAAGGCCGCACGCACGCCCTCGACGAGGCTCAGGCCGCGCGGGTCGAGGGCCACCGGGAGGCGGGTCAGGTCCGAGCCGGGCCGGCCGAGGCTTCCGCGCCCGCCGGTCGTCCGACGCCTTCGCATCCGGACGACCGTCCGCTTCGCGGAGTTCTGTGGGACGCTCGGGACGGGATCTGGCAACCTTCGGCTCCAGCGCCGGACCGGCCGTCGGCGCAACGTGGGTCTAGAACCGTTCGCATGCCAGCGGAACCGCCGGCGCGGGTATCCCGGATCTGCGCGGCGACATCCCGAAAATGCCGTCGTCCCCTGTCATCGCAGTGCGATGATCGTCCACCTGCCGCCGGCCCCGCCCGCTCTCGTCGAGACCGCCTCGGCCCAGCCTTGCGATACGGCCGCGCGCGCACGGCTGCTGTCGCCCCCGAGCCCCGGCGACGAGACCGTCGCCATCGCATGCTCGGTCACACTGAGCCCCGGCGACCACGTCCTGCGCCGGGTGGTGATCGAGGGGGCGGAGGCCTCGGGGACGGAGATCGATTGCGGCGGCGCGACGATCGGCCGGGCGAATCCACCGCCGACCCTCGCCGAACTCGCGGTCGAGATCCGGTCGCGCCCGCCCGCCGGCGCGACCGGGACATGGTCCCGGCCCAGCGGCGTGACCCTGCGCAACTGCCGTATCCTGGGCCACGTCCGGGTCTGGGGCATGGGCCTCAACGGCCAAGGGCCGGCGGTGAAGGCGTCCTCGCACAGCCTCGGGCATACCGAGCGGGCGCAGGCGGCCGCGCCAACGCAGGTGACGATCCGTGATTCGACGATCACTGCGCTCGGGCACATTCCGGTCTACCTCGCCCCGGGCGTCACCCGCTTCACCCTGCGGGGGTCGACGCTGAACGGCCGATCAGGGGCCGACGCGATCTATCTCGATGCCGAGAGCGCGGACAACGTGATCGCCGACAACACCATCGCGGTCGAGCTCGGGCGGGAAGCGATCGCCGTCGACGGCTCGGCGCGCAACCACATCACCGGCAACCGCATCGCCTTGCACGGGCAGGGCGGCGTCCGGCTCTACCGCAACTGCGGGGAGGGCGGCACGGTCCGCCACCAGACGCCGTCCGACAACGTGATCACCGGCAACGTCTTCACCGGGGGCGGTGGCCTGTTCGGGGCCGCGGCGATCGTCGTCAACTCGCGTGGCGGATGGCGGCTCTATTGCGGTCAGGATTCCGGCTATCCGTTCGGCAGCAGCCGCGACGATTCCGATGGCGGAACCGGCAACGTCGTCGAACCGAACACAGTCGAGTAGGGCCGATCAGCCGCCGGCCATCACGAGCGCCCAGAAGCGCTTGTAGCGGGTGCCCGGCGCATCGACGCGGGCGATCCCGATCCGACGGATCTGCGGGATCAGCATGTTCTTGTTGTGCTCCGGCGAGGCCTTCCACCGGGCGAGCACCTGATCGAAGGTCTCGGAGCCGGCGCTGAGGTTCTCCGCCGACCAGGTGCGGCCCAGCCCGGCCGTCGCCATGCGCGACGTGAAGCTGCCGCCGGCCTCGTGGCTGAGCTGGCCGGTGCGGGCATTGTTGCCGGCCTGGAACGCCGCGGCCGTCACCAGCCCGGCATCGACCGTCACCGGTCCGAGCCCGTGCTGCGCCCGATAGCGGGAGATCGCGGCGGCGGCCGCCGTCTCGTCGAGAATCACCGGGCTCACCGGGCCGGCGGTGTCGAGGATCGCCGGGCTTCCGCAGGCGGAGAGAGCGAGGCCGACGAGGACCAGGGCGAACGTGGCGCGACGGCGGCGGGCGGCGGAATGAGGCATCGGTGAACGGGTTCGCTGGCGGGAGGGACGACCGCCTTGGCCCGGCCGATGCGGCGAAACCAGGGCGTTCGGGCCCATCGCGGTCCCGCAGCGCATCGACCGTGTTCGCGATGCAACGTCGGTCGTCAGATCCGCGTGCCGGGATCACGCAACGGAGCACCGCATCGCCACGCGGCGATCCGGTACTCCGGATGCTCGCCGATCCAGCGAGCGAGCTGCGGCTGGGCGACATGCTGGCAGGCGCGTGGGGTGGCGACGTCGAGCGCCATGCGACGCGCCTCGCAGGTCTCGGGAGCGTTCGCCATGCAAGCCGTAAAGTACAGGAAGAACGCGCCGGTCATCGCACTTTCCGTGCTCCGCAATATTTTAGAGCGGGCAGGCGAAACTAGCACCGTCGCGACGATGGTCGATGTGCCCATCCAACGCACCCGGACCGAGAGAATGGCCCGATTCTCGCCCGAACCGAGCAGGCCACGATGTGCTTTCGCAGCTATCACGGCCGCGACGATAGCGCTCAAAGGCTGCCGTTCACGATCGGTCTACGATCTTCCACTCTGTGCAGTGTGACCTCGGGACCTTGCCGCCGTCATCGAGACCTGAATGATGAAAGCTGCGGCGGATTCCACGTCGATCGTTTCCGGACCGAGCAAGCCGTGACGCTGCAATCCTTCACCTTCGCCGCGCAGGAGCCCGACGCGCCCGATGGGTTCGGCGCCTACCACGACCTCTACGCCCACGGGTCCGACGTAGCGCTGACAGGGGAGGGGTTCTACGCACGCTTCCAGGCCTACCGCTTCCCGCGGATGGTGGTGTTCGACCGGTTCTTGCACGGCCTGCTGCACAGCCGCGGCGCCGCACGCGTGCGTCGCGACGGCTTCGACCACGTCAATCTCCACCTCCTGCTCGCCGGGAGGCTGTCGGGCGGTGCTCCCGGGGACGAAGGCCGCGTCGCGCCGGGCGAGATTCTTCTGTTCGATACGACGCGGCCGCAGGCGAGCCGGGCCGAGCATGCCCACATCGTCACCGTCGCGCTCGCGCGCGATCAGGTCGAAGGACGGCTGCCGGGCTTTCGTGCGTTTCACGGAGCGGTTCTTCCCGAATCCTCCGGCGGTCTGCTCGCGGACCTGATGGTCTCGCTCGCCCGCAGAGGGGCCTCGATGGATCCGAAGGCCGCAACGGGAGCGGCCCGCGCCCTGACGGCGTTGCTGGTCGCGGCCCTCGGCGACCGCACTGCGGCCGGTCACGATGCGGATATCGAGGCGCAGCTGGTTCTGCTGCGACGCGAACGCGCCGAGGCCTTCATCGCATCGCGCCTGTCCGATCCCAACCTGGACGCCGAGACGATCGCACGGGGCATCGGCGTGTCTCGGAGCGTGCTGTACCGGTCGTTTTCGAACGATGGCGGCGTCGCGAACGTCCTGCGGCTGCGACGGCTCGACAGCATGCGGATGTGCCTCCGGCGCCCGAGCGAGACCCGCTCGATCGCGGCCCTGGCCTTCGCCTGCGGCTTCAGCAGCGAAAGTCATTGCAACCGGGCGTTCCACGCGGCCTTCGGCCAACCGCCCGGCCAGTTCCGGGCCGATCTGCAGCGGGCCCGCATCGCTCGGACGGACATTACCGACGACCGGTCGCAACTCGCCGCGTGGCTTTGTGAACTCTACTGATCCGGGCGTCGCGCGAGCGCAGGTCCTCGATCGAGCCGGGGGCGATGCGGCCTGGCCGCTGATGCTGCTCCTGGCGGCGATGCAGGTCTTCGCCTTCAGCGACCGGTTCCTGATCACGGTCCTCGCCACCCCGCTCAAGCAGGACCTGATGCTGAGCGACGCCGAGCTCGGCCTGCTCCAGGGCTCCGCCTTCGCGATGCTCTACGCCGCGGGGGCGCCCTGGCTCGGTGCGGTGGCCGACCGCGGGCACAGGCGGACGCTTCTCCTGTCGAGCCTGGTGGTCTGGACCATCGCGACGCTGGCCTGCGGCCTCGCGGGCTCCTTCGCGGCCCTGTTCGCGAGCCGCATGCTTCTCGGCCTGGGCCAATCGGGGATCGCGCCGGCGGCGCTGTCGCTGCTTGCGGTCAGGATCGGCCGCGCCCGCCTCGGACGCGGCGTGTCGCTGTTCACGGCCGGCGGAACGCTCGGGCGCAGCCTTGCGCTCCTGGTCGGCGGCCCGACCCTCGGATGGCTCACCGCACGCGGCGGTGCGGCGATCGCCGGGCTCGGAATGCTGGCGCCCTGGCAGGCGCTGTTCGTGCTGGCGGCCTTGCCGAACCTCCTCCTCATCGCGTTGATCTGGCGCATCGCCGAGCCTGCGCGACCGCTCGTACCGACCGTGCAGCCGCCGTGGTCGCGCGTCTTCGCCTGGGTGATCCGGCGCCGTGGTGCCTATCTTCCGCATGTCGGCGCCGCGACGGCCGCGATCCTCATGGGCCAGACGCTCACCGCCTGGGCGCCGACCTTCTACGTGCGCGCGTTCGGCTTCACGCCGGCCGAGAGCGGGTTGATCCTCGGCCTCCTGGTGCTGGTCGCCGCGCCAGTGGGGCACATCGTCGGCGGGATCGTCCTCGATCGAAGCCGCCGCACCCGGCAGCGCGCCGCCCCGCGCATGCTCGGGCTCGGACTTCTTCTCGCCCTGCCGGCCACCGCGACGATGGCGCTCGCGCCCAATCTCGGCGCTTCGCTCGTCGGCTTTGCGGTCCTCGTCGCAGCCCTGGGCTTTACCAGTCCACCGGGGTTGGCCGGACTTCAGTTTCTCACGCCGGTCGCGCTGAGAGGACGGGTGAGCGGGATGTTTCTCGCCTGTGTGACCCTCGTCGCCCTCGGGGCCGGACCGGCACTCCTCGGCGTCCTGAACGACCGCGTGTTCGGTCTGGAAGGGATCGGGCGGGCCTTCGTCGCGCTGTTCGCGGGTGTCGGCGGCCTCGGCCTGGTCTTCGCCTTGCTGGCGAGCATGCGGACGCCGCGTCCCGTACGCCGGCGAATCTGATCAAGCGGTCGCCGTCGCGCGGCCGAGCGCCACCGGCTCGAACGCCCGCATCAGCGTCCGATCGAGGTGACCCCGCATCCCGGCCATGATCGCCAAGGCTTCGGACGCGACGACCGGGTGGCGGTAGGCCCGGCGCTCCGTCAGAGCCGAGAAGACGTCGCAGACCGCGACGATGCGGACGAGGTCGGAGATCTCGCCCTCGCGCAGGCCCGCCGGATATCCGGTGCCGTCCATCTTTTCGTGGTGATGGCGCACCACCTCGACGATTGCCGGCTCGAAATCGCCTTGCGCGTCGAGCAATCCGGCGCCGATCTCCGGGTGCCGGCGCATCAGACGCATCTCCTCGGCCGTAAGGCGGTCCGGCTTGTTCAGGATTTCGGCGGGGATACGCGCCTTGCCGATATCGTGCAGCAGCGCAGCCTTGGTCAGCCGATGCTGGTCGGCGCGTGAAAAGCCGACCCGCGATCCGAACGCCGCGGCGTACCCGGCGACGCTGAGCGTGTGCTGATAGACGCCGGCATCGTGACGCCAGACCGTGGCGAGCCAGTCGCTGATCCCGGCTTCGGAGACCGCCGCCAAGACGATGTCGGTGCCGCGCGCGATCTCCGTCTGCTGGAATCCGGCTCCGAGCGCGGCCGAGTCGAAGACGTCCGACACGATACCGGTGGCAGCCGCGCTACGCGCATCGAGGCGCCGCGTCCGCACGGCTCCGACCTCGATCAGCGCGAAGACGCCGGCGAGGATCGCTTCCCGCGTCGCCGTCGCCGGCAGGCTCCTCGCGATCGGTGACGCGGGAAGCGAGCGCGAGCCGTCGCGGTCCAACACGAGCGTCGGGATCCACGCGGTCTCGGGGCAAATGGCATCGGCGGCCTGCGCGGGCAGATCGATCACGACGAGGGCGGGCCGTCCTTCGCCGATCCGAGGCCAGGCGGAGGCCGTCCGGCAGGGCATGACCAGATCGATCCCCCGTGCCAGCGGCCGCCTCAGGTCGGGGCGATCCGTGAGCAAAAGAACGAAGGCGTCCTTTTCGGCCGCGAACTGGACGCCCTGTGCCACTCCGGCATTCCTCGGTTGTCGTCGTCAACACCTCGTTGACGATAAACCGAACTTCATGAGTGAACCGTTTCCGGC
>CAZZZJ010000196.1:0-6285 GCA_964658355.1 Beijerinckiaceae bacterium | reverse complement strand
GGGTGGTGCTCTACCCGTTCGTGATGATGGACGTCGCCGCCGGCAACGCGCTGCCGGACCCCTACCGGCCCGGCGCCGCCGGCCAGCCCGCCTACCCCTGGCGCGGCCGCATCACCTGCGACCCCGCCCCGGACCGGCCCGGCAGCCCGGACGGGACGTCCGCGGCCGCGGCGCAGGTGCACGCCTGCTTCACGGGTCCGCAGGGCTATCGCCGCCAGATCCTGCACTATGCCGACCTCGCCGCGGCCTGGGCGGCACGCGGCGTACCGCTCGCCGGCTTCGTCGTCGGCAGCGAGCTGGTCGGGCTCACCCGCGTGCGCGGCGCGGACGGCACCTATCCCGCCGTGGAGGCACTGATCGACCTCGCCCGCACGGTGCGGGCGAAGCTCGTGAACGGCGAGAAGCTCGTCTACGCCGCGGACTGGACCGAGTACGGCGCCCATGTCCGCGACGGCGGCGCGAGCGTGCGCTTCCCCCTCGACGCGCTGTTTGCCGACCCCGGCATCGACGCGGTCGGGATCGACTACTACCCGCCGATCTCGGATTTCCGCGACGTTCCCGGGCATGCGGACCTCGCCGAGGCCGCCACCATCTACGACCGTGCCTACCTGAAACGCCGGCTCGGCGGCGGCGAGGCCTTCGACTGGTTCTACGCCGACGCGGCCGCCCGTGCGGCGCAGGCCCGCAGCCCGATCACCGACGGAGCGTACGGGAAACCCTGGACGTTCCGGGCCAAGGACCTCGTCGGCTGGTGGTCGAACGTCCATGTCGAGCGCGACGGCGGGGTCGAGACCCGCGCCACGGCCTGGCTGCCGCGGGGGAAGCCGATCTGGCTCACCGAGGTCGGCGTGCCGGCGGTGGACATGGGCACCAACGGCCCCAACGTCTTCCCCGATCCCAAATCCTCCGAGAACGCCTACCCGCCGGCCTCGCGCGGCCTGCGGGACGAGCTGATCCAGCTCCGCGGCCTGGAGGCGATCCTGTCCCGGTTCGATTCCGCCGCGCCCGGCTTCGCCCCCGCCGACAACCCGGTCTCGCCCCGCTACGGCGGCCCCATGGTCGATCCCGGCGCGATCTTCGTCTGGGCCTGGGACGCGCGGCCCTATCCGGCCTTCCCCGACCAGGGCTCGGTCTGGGCGGATGCCGGCAACTGGCGGGTCGGCCACTGGATCACCGGACGGATCGAGGGATGCGACCTCGACCGGCTGATCGAGCGGATCCTGGCCGACCTCGGCATCGACGTGCCGGTCGCGATCGAGGCCGCCGCCTTCCTCGACGGCGCCGTGATCGACCGGCCGCTCTCGGCCCGCGCGGCCCTCGAGCCCCTGGCACAGGTCTACGGTCTCGACGTCTCGGCGGTGGCCGGAACCCTGCGGCTGCGCGGGCCGCGGCGCGCGGTGGCGGCGGCGATCGCGGACGACGACCTCGTGCGCATCTCCGAGGACGAGGCGCCGCTCCGCCGGGTGCGCGCCGAGGAGAGCGGCCTGCCGCGTTCGATCGAGATCGGCTTCACCGATTCCGAGAACCCGGACTACCGCCGCGCCACGGCCGCCGCGATCCGGCCGGCCGGCGGCCGGCGGCGGGAGACCCGGATCGAGGCGGCTTTGGTCACGCGGCGCGAGACCGCGGACGGCCTCGCCGAAGCGCTCCTCGACCGGGCCATCGCCGCCCGCGACACCGCCGGCCTGACGCTCAGCCCGCGCCGCCTCGATCTCGAGCCGGGCGACCTGCTCGCCACCTCGGTCGGCCTCCAGCGCATCGCGCGCATCGACGACGGGCCGGCGGGCCGCCGCATGGAGACCCGAGGCGTGCCGCTGCACGGGCCGGGCACCCGGCCGGCGCTTCGCGCACCGGTGATCCGACCCGTCCGGCCGCCGATGCTGGCCGGCGCGCCCTTCGTCCTCGCCCTCGACCTGCCTGCCGACCGCGGAAGCCCGACGGCGCTCCAGCACCTCGCGGCGACGGCCGAGCCCTGGCCCGGCGCCCTCGCGATCTGGCGCTCGGACGGTCCGGAGGCGCCGCTGGCGCTCCACGCGACCGCGGACTACCCGGCCTGCCTCGGCCGGACGCAGACGGTGCTTCCCCCGGGGCCGCTCTGGCGCCTCGACCACGTGGCGCGGTTCGACGCGACCCTGCGCAACGCCGGCGCGCTCGCCAGCATCGGCCTGCCGGCGATGCTTGCCGGCGGCAATCTCTTCGCGGTGATCGCGCCGGACGGCATCGTCGAGATCGTCGCGGTGCAGAACGCCGTGCTCACCGCTCCGGAGAGCTTCCGCCTCTTCGGCCTCCTGCGGGGTCTCGCCGGCAGCGAGGCGGCGGCGTCGCGTCCGGCGCCGGCCGGCAGCCTGATCGTGCGCCTCGACGACGGTGCGGTCATCCCCCTCGTCGACCGCCTCGACGAGGCCGGCCGCCGCTTCCGCTACCGGATCGGACCGGCCGCGCGCGATCCCGGCGACCCGGCCTTCGTCGAGGTCTTCGCCGCCGCCGGCCTCTCGGCGCTGGCGCCCTTGAGCCCGGTCCATCTTCGGGCCCGGCGGGAACCGGGCGGCGTGCGCCTCTCGTGGATCCGCCGGGCACGCCGCGACGCGGACGCCTGGGAGCCCGCGGACATTCCCCTCGACGAGGCGGCCGAGACCTATGCCGTCTCGGTCTTCGCCCCCGACGGGCGGACCTTGCGCAGCCTTACGGCCTCCGCACCGAGCCTGCTCTACGCCGACGAGGCGACGGATTTCGGCGGCCCGCAGGCGGTGCTCGATGTCGCCGTCGCACAGGTCGGAGCCGTGTTCGGGCCGGGCCGGGCGACCCGCGCGCGCGTGGCCGTCCGCCGGGGCTGACGTCTCGAAGGATCTCTCGAAGGAGCCCGCCGATGCCGGACACGACGCCGAACCTCGCGCTGCCCCTGATCGCCGGCAACCAGGCGCAGAAGCACGTCACCCACAACGAGGCCCTGGTTCAGCTCGACGCGCTGGTCCAGCTCGCCTGCCTCGACAAGGATCTCGTCGGGCCGCCCTCCGCCCCGGCCGAGGGCGACCGCTATCTCGTCGTCGCGGCCGCCCCGACCGGAGCCTGGGCCGGGCTATCGGGCCAGGTCGCCTGCTTCCGCGACGGGGTCTGGATCGGGCTCGTGCCGCGGCCCGGCTGGTTCGCCTTCGTGGCCGACGAGGGAGAACTCTACATCTTCATCGGCGGCGCCTGGACGAGCTTTCGCGCCACCTTCGCCGTCCTGCAGAACCTGGCGAAGCTCGGGGTCGGCACCGCGGCCGATGCCGTCAACCGGCTCGCGGTGAAGTCCGAGGCGGCCCTGTTCTCCTGGGACGACGCCACGCCCGGCTCGGGCAGCCTGCGCCTCACCCTCAACAAGCAGGCGGCCGCCCGCGACGCCGGGCTGGTGTTCCAGACCGGATTCGCGACGCGCGCCCTGCTCGGCACCCTCGGGGCCGACGATTTCGCCCTGAAGGTCAGCCCGGACGGGACGAACTTCTCGACCCCGCTGACCGCCTCCGCCGCCACCGGCCGGCTCACGCTCGGCCGGGTCAACGCGCCCCTGGAGGTCAGCGCCAACGCGGGCGCACTGCCCGATCCGCCCTCCGCGACGGTGCTGCGGGTCTCCGGCGCGGACGGGGCGCAGGCGCGGTTGGTCTTCGACAGCTTCGGCACCAACGGCCTGGGAAACTTCGTCTTCCGGGCCGCAGCGGGCACGGCGGCGGCCCCGTCGGCGCTCCAGCCCGGGGCCACGATCGGCCACTTCTCCGCCTTCGGCTACGGCGCGACCGCATACTCCGCCGCGGCTCGTGCCCAAGTCAGCCTTCTGGCCGCCGACTCCTGGTCCGACGCCTCGCAGCCGACCCGAGTGGTGTTTCGCACCACGCCGGTCGGCGCGGCCAGCCTCGCCGAGGCCTTCGCGGTGGAAGCCAGCGGCGCGGTGCGCCTCGCGCCGCTGGCGGCCGACCCGACGACGGGCCTCGCCCAAGGGCAGATCTACGCCAGCAGCACGGCCACCGCGCTGAAGTGGTACACCGGCACCGCCTGGGTGCGGATCTGCAACTTCGCCAAGGCGACGGCCACCACCACCTTCGACAATTACGTCGCGGCCGGCACCTGGACGAAGGTGCAGTTCAACGTCGCCGACAGCAACGACCAGGGCGCCTTCGTCGCGGCGTCCAATCGCTTCGTCGCGCCCGAGGCCGGCCTATACGGCGTCTCGACGGCGCTGACCTACAAGCGCAACGGCACGAGCGCGCCGACCGCCTTCGAGTCGCAGTTCTACAGGAACGGCGCAGCCGCCGGCCGGGGGCGGGCGGCCGCCACCGGACCGCTCTTGGACGGGGTCACCGCGCTGTCCCTCGCCTCGACCCTGAAGCTCGCGGCGGGCGACGTCATCGAGGTCTGGGTGCGGTTCACGGGGGCCGACGGCTACGTGGCGGCAGTCGATTCATTTTTCGGCGGGCAACAACTGGGCTGAAGTTGGTCTCGATCGGGCACCATCGCATGTCTCCGGACAATCGGCGCCTGAAAGCCGCTACTCCCGAAGTCGTGTCGCCAACATCGGGAGATTCGGCTTCCGCCACTCGAAAGCGTGGTCGTAGGGCTGGACGTCGTAATGCGTCAGTGTCGTGCCGCGTCTTTTCCGCAGCAGGCTGCCGATGCTCGCGTCGTGACGATGCTCGACAAAGCGCGGGTCGTTCTGCGCGATCGACGGCGAGTCGTCGGAGAACCGGTAATTCTCCTCGACGGCAACCTCGCTCCATTCACGCATCAACTCGATATTGCTGGCGGTCGGGCGAGCGATGAAGAACCCTGCCGCGATTTGCGACGTCGCCATCACCGTAGGGTCGTCGTCGACACTCAAACGGAGCGCCAGGTCGCGCTTCGTCCATTGATACTCGACATGCGTGTTGTCGAACGAAAGCATGCCAAAGGGTGAGATGCGGGCGATGTCGAGATATTCTTGCATCCTGCGCCGGCCTTCGGCTTGGATCGTAAAGCCTATGTCGGAGTACACGACGAGGTCTTCTGGTGCCGAGGCAAGCAGGGCGTCGAGGACGATCAGCGGCTTCCAGATCCAATAACCATAGCCGCGAGCGTTCGCGACCATAAAATCCCCGTGTCGTCGTACGAATTCAGCGGGCAAGGTCGAGGTTTCGTGAACTTGAACATCGTCGTAAAGGTCGATACCTTCGGATTGCTGTACGAAACGATGCTTTTTCGGTCTAAATACGCCTTCTGCAAAACTGATTAGCCTTACCTTTCCAGTCATCATGGCTCCCTGCGTATATCAAGACGATGGTGCAATGGATTCGTATGGCTCATTTTGTGATTTTCGGCAATGTATTGCATTGTGAAATGCTGGCGCCACGCGCCTTGGCAAGAAATTCTCCACGACTTAAGTGGTGCGCCAATTTTTCTGAATGCCTGATTTGCGGGATTTTTTGTAATTAGAGATGTATTTATCTAGATCATACAGAGTATTTTACAGTCTAATTCGGCGCTGACCTGGGTTGAAAACTTAATCGGCCTGCTTCGATTTCCTGGAGACCGCCATGACCCTCTCCCCCATCGGCGAGGCTTGCCTCATCGCGCGCGAAGGACGGCGGCTGAAGGCCTATCGCGATTCCATCGGCGTGCTCACCATCGGCATCGGCCACACCTCGGCGGCAGGGCCGCCGCGGGTCGTGCCCGGCCTCAGGATCACCGCGGCCGAGTGCGACGCGATCTTCGCGCGTGACGTCGCGACCTACGTCGCCGCGGTCCGCACCGGGCTGAGGGTCCCGGTCGGCCCCCACACCTTCGATGCCCTCGTGTCGGTCTGCTACAACATCGGCCCGGCCGCCTTCGCGGGCTCGACCTTCCTGAAACGGATCAATGCCGGCGACGCGGCCGGCGTGCGCGAGGCGCTGCTGCTCTGGCGCAAGCCCGCGGCGATCCTGCCGCGCCGCCGCGCCGAGGCCGAACAGCTCGTCACCGGCTACGCCCTCGCCCTGCCGCGCCCGACCGTCACCGCCGCGCGGATCCGGATCGCGGCCCCCGTCGCCGCGGTGACCGACCCGGCGGTCGCGACGCCGGTCCTGGTCCCGGTGATCGCCCAGCCGAACCGGTTCGCACGGCTGCGCCACGGGATCCGCGCGTGGCTCGGCGCCGCGGAGACCGCGGCGGCGCGCGCCCACGCCTGATCCGGCACGTCTGCTCCGAAACCCCGTGCCGGCCGGGTTCCGCCGCGCCTCCCCAGCCAAAGGATTCGACCATGCTCCGCTGTCCCGCGGCGCCGGCGCGCGCCTGTGCCTGCTT